>JALQZD010000345.1 GCA_023258495.1 Polaribacter sp. | reverse complement strand
GACCCCTTCGGGTACAATAACTTCACAGCAAACGAAGTTATACGTCGCAAAAGAAACACATTGGATGTAAACTTGGAGGAGGGTCTAGTAAAAGATGGTAACACAGCTCCCTTGTTGTTTCCCCTTTCCGCAGCTTATCCCGAACTAGACGATGAATTTAGAGAGAAACTTATGACAGAATTCTTACCAGACGCCATGGAGTTGATGCCTCAAGAAGTCATGGTCGAATTTTTAATTTCACAACTATCTGGTACACCCCTCGAGGGAGAGGAAGCTGAACGAATGCAAGAAGAGTTAGGAAAAGCCATGGAAAAGGCCTTCTCAAACACCGAAAAACGAGATAAGTTTGCCTATCAGTTTTATGTAAGCAAGGGTAAGGGGCGTGAAATTGAGAAGGTACCATGGATGTCCTCAAAGAGCACAATAGGTTTAACATTGAATGAAAAGGGTGCTAAAAAATACAACGAACGAATGAAGGAAAAACATCTGTTGTATTCAAATCCACACAGAAAACCACCCGCTGAAATACCAACAGATTATAGCCCTTTCACAGCGGCGTATACCGATACGTATCGTGTATTAAATAAAGAGAATCCGGGTGAAAAAAATAATCCTAATGTTGTAGAAAAGAAGTTGAAAAAGAAGACGTGTTTATGCTTCCCGTATGCGATGTTAATTGCAGACTGTGAATATGGGTTTAATGCAAGTAAACATAGTCAACGTTTAAATCCAGCCGTATACGGTGTCACGTATAATTACGAACGTGGTGAATGTAACTTTACACACGATTATTGTAAGAGACTTGGATTAAAATTAAAAGGTAACGAGTGTAAGATGCGTGAAGGTCAAAAAGAAGCCGAATTGATTTTAGGTAAAACAATAACACGCACCTACATCGAGGATTGGGATAATCGTATAGATGCATTTAAATCAGGTGATCCTGTGAATATTATGCTTGGTGTAGCTTCTTTAAACCCAGTAAGTGTTCTTTATGGACCCTGGGCTAAAAAGGCAGTATTTGCAATCAAAGATACGTATGGTCGTGGTGCAGGAACACCGATGGTTTGTGGACCAAATAAAGAAAGAAAGGGTGAATTATGTTATCCTAAATGCCGTGAAGGTTACAAATCTAGTGCCCTTGAATGTGAGAAACCGTGTCCACCTGGATCGAAGAATACTGGTTTAACATGCTTACAACCCATTCATGCCTTCATACCAAGTAACAAATCATCCAATCCATTTGATAAGGGCTTTTATCAACGAAGAGCTTGTGGTCGAATGGTCGATAAAAATTCAACTCTTGGACAAGAAATTCTCAAACAAAGAGAAAGTGAGATTGAAGCAAGACTTGAAGCAGAAAAAGAAAAAATGAGAAGTGAAGGTGTATCTGAACGCACTATTAGACAACGCATGAGAGACAAAGGATCTACTCGCATGGCGATCGAAAATGAATATTTACAATACACATTTAGAGGTACTACATGCAATGAACCATGTCTACCAAATTTCACATTTCGATCGGGTGCAGCTGGTTCGGCATTCTGTGATAAACCAAGGAATAGGTATTCTAGAGCTGGAGACTCGAAGGTTCCAGATGCCTGTCCAGAAAACAAAACAAGGGACGCTTCACTTTGTTACAAACCGTGCAAACCTGGTTATAGGGGTAATGGACCAACATGTAAAAAGACTGAAGAGTCGCGACAAGAAAATTTGCACACCAAGGAAGGAATCGGAGCGACACTTGGTATTTAAATTTCTCAGTACAAAGTAATAAATATGGCTACTGCTGCTAGTGCTGGTGCTAAGGCTGCTGGTGCTCTTGCTGACACAGCCAAAATGGGAGATGATATTGCAAAAAATATCGATACCATAAAAGCATTCCGAGAAGGTTTAGATTCGGGTAAAGTCCTCGATGATTTAACTGATATATCGAGAGGTTTTGATAGCATAGACGATGAAACGTTTGAAATGGCGTTGAAGAATGATCAATTAATATCAAAATTAAATAATGCGGACCCTAAAGATTTAAAAGATGCACTTGGTGGAATACAGGATACTACCAGATTACAAGATATAGGTAAGAAACTGGATCCTGATAAATTAAAGAAGCTCAAAGAGCTTGATCCCGCTCTCGGTAAAAAACTTGATCCAGGTTTTATAGGAAGGACTCGAAACGCTGCCACAAAAATGTTTAGAAATAGAACAACTCTTGCCAATTTAGAAGAAGCAATGGAAAATATAAGTAAGGCAACTAAAAACGTTGAAAATCCACCAACTAACATTAACCAGGTTGGGGATATTGCTAATAAAATTCCAAAAAATGCGGATGAAGCAAAACAAGCTGAGGTCATATCAAAAGAAGTTGCGGGTAATTCGGAAGATATGAGGAAAGGTATAAAATCAGTTAACAAGATTTTAAAAGAAGGAAGTGAATCTTCCAGTTCTCTCAGAAAGGGTCTTGCAGAACTAGGAATTACACCTGCTTCGGCCGCTATCGGTGCGGGTGTCATAGTTCTTTTATGTATGGCATACGACACAGAT
>JALQZD010000195.1 GCA_023258495.1 Polaribacter sp. | reverse complement strand
TCATTGAAGAAACCAGCGAACAGTTATTTGACGCCGAGGCTAATATGTTCTTAGCTGATCGTTTTGTTACGGGTACTTGTCCTAAATGTCAAAACCCAGAAGCTTACGGCGACCAATGCGAAAAGTGCGGATCTAGTTTAAATGCTACCGATCTGATTAATCCTAAAAGCACCCTGAGTGGTGCAACGCCCTCTCTTAAATCAACAACACACTGGTACTTACCCCTAGATAAAAGTGAGGCATTCTTAAGAAAATGGATTCTAGAAGATCACAAGGAAAATTGGAAGTCGAACGTTTACGGCCAATGTAAATCATGGATTGATGATGGGCTGCGTCCACGTGCCGTAACCCGTGACCTGGATTGGGGAATCCCGGTTCCTGCAGAAGGTGGTGAAGGAAAAGTACTATATGTTTGGTTTGATGCGCCTATAGGATACATCTCATCCACTAAAGAATGGGCCCAGGTCAATAATAAAAACTGGGAAGACTACTGGAAAGCAGAAGACACCAAATTGGTACACTTCATAGGGAAGGATAATATCGTGTTCCATTGTATCATTTTTCCATCCATGTTAAAAGCTCATGGAGACTATATTTTGCCAGAAAATGTACCTGCCAATGAATTCTTGAATTTGGAAGGAAACAAATTGTCGACGTCGAAAAACTGGGCGGTTTGGTTACATGAATACCTGGAAGATTTCCCAGATCAGCAGGATGTTTTGCGATATACCTTAACCGCAAACGCTCCTGAAACCAAGGACAACGACTTTACCTGGAAAGATTTCCAAGCCAGAAACAACAGCGAATTAGTGGCTATTTTCGGAAACTTCATCAACCGGGTAGTGGTCTTGACGCATAAATATTTTGATGGTTTCGTTCCAACACCTGGTGACTTTACCGAAATTGATGAAGACACCTTAGGGACGTTAAGAGATTTCCCGGATATCATCGGAAAATCCATCGAACGTTACCGCTTTAGAGAAGCACTTCAAGAATTGATGAATTTGGCACGTTTGGGAAATAAATACCTGGCCGATGAAGAGCCATGGAAGAAAATCAAAACAGATGAGGAGCGCGTAAAAACCGTCATGTATGTGGCTCTTCAAATTGCTGCAGGCCTGGCAGTTGTATCCGAGCCATTTTTACCTTTTACTTCTCAGAAGTTGAAAAACATGCTGCATATTCCATCGTGTAACAATAACAGAGGTATTTGCTGGAACGATATTTCAGAGAAAGAGCTGTTGCTACACCCAAGTCATCAAATTGGAAAATCAGAATTGTTATTCTCAAAAATTGAAGACAAAGTGATTGAAGCGCAATTGCAAAAATTAGAGGATACCAAAAAGACCAACGAATTAAGCAACAAAACAGTTGAACCTCAAAAAAATACCATCGAATTTGATGATTTCACCAAATTGGATATCCGTGTAGGAACCATTTTAGAAGCACAAAAGGTTCCTAAAACCAAAAAGCTATTGCAGCTTCAAGTGGATATCGGATCGGAAGTTCGAACCATCGTTTCTGGAATTTCCGAAAGCTTTTCTCCAGAAGAGGTTGTCGGGCAACAAGTCACTGTTTTAACGAATCTAGCACCACGCAAAATTAGAGGTGTTGAAAGCCAGGGTATGATTTTGATGGCAGACACTCCTGATGGCGGATTATCATTCATTGAACCTGAACGTAAAATATCCAATGGACAACAAATAAGTTAGTATATTTAGACCATGTCTAAAAAAATACTCTTCATTTCGTTTGTTGTTTCTCTTGGTGGATTTTTATTTGGTTTCGATGCAGGAATCATTTCCGGAGTCATGTCTTATGCTGGTCCTGAATTCAATTTAGATGATATTCAGTCGGGTTGGGTGGTGAGTTCACCGTCCTTTGCTGCCATGATTGCCATGCTCTTTTCAGGGAAGCTAAGTGATCTATTCGGACGAAAGAAAATATTGCTGATTGTCGCCTTTTTGTATGCGCTATCTGCACTATTATCAGCGATCGCTACATCCTATGAAATGCTGTATATCGCCAGAATGATTGGTGGATTGGCCTTTGGAGCTGCTCTTGTTATTGCACCCATGTATATTGCCGAAGTTTCAACTGCAGAAAACCGCGGAAAATTAGTTGCCATACAGCAATTGAATATTGTACTGGGATTTTTTGCGGCCTTTCTGAGTAATTATTTTTTCAATAAATACAATACAGGAATAGGTTTCCTAACAGATGAAAACGTATGGCGATGGATGTTGGGTGTAGAGTTTTTCCCGGCGATTCTTTATTTCTTGTGCTTATTCTTCATACCCAATAGTCCAAGGTGGTTATTTCTTGTCGAACGATTTGATACAGCAAAATTGGTGCTGGCAAACATTCACGGAGAAGCTACTGCTGAGGAAGAATTCATAGCTATTGAAAAGAATAATAATAAGAATGCTGATGCACCAAAAGGGAAAATCCTGGATGTGTTAAAACCGGGAATTCGATTCATTTTTATTGTAGGGTTGGTCATCGGAATTCTACAACAGATCACTGGTATTAATGCGGTATACTTTTATGCAACTTCCATTTTTAAACAAACTGGTATTGGTACGGATGCTGCCTTTTCATCTGGAATTCTTCTAAGTTCCATTACAGTGCTATTTACCATCATTTCCATGTACCTCATCGATCGATTGGGAAGACGAATTTTATTGTTAGTAGGTACCTTCGGAATATCGGTCAGCTTACTATTATGTGCATATGGATTTCACAACGCAACGTATCAATTAAAAAGCGATCAGATTACAGCCTTTGAATTTGAAAATGCTGACAAATTGGAATCCATTGCTAACCGTCAATTTACGTCGGATGTGGAATTTAAAAAGGAATTAAAATCCATCCTTGGCAATCAGATATACAGCAAAAATGATGGTACCATATTAGAAGCTGCAACCAACATGAATGCTGATTTGGTATTGTATGGAATCCTTGGGTTTATTGCCTGTTTTGCATTTTCACTAGGCCCAGTGATGTGGGTATTGTTATCGGAATTGTATCCGCTTAAAATTCGTGGCCTGGCCATTGGAATGATTGCCTTCGTCAACTCTTTGGTGAGCTCTGTAATTCAGCTGATTTTCCCATGGGAATTGTCCAATTTAGGAAATGCCATGACCTTCTTCTTATTCGGAGCCATTGCATTAGTTGGGTTTGTAATAATGGTTAAAATTGTTCCAGAAACCAAAGGGAAAACCTTAGAAGAATTAGAGTTGGAATTGACAAAGATTTAATATGAGCCCAAAATTGAAGAAAATCACGGGCATAGTAGGATTTGTAATTCTTTTTGGTACAGTAGTTTATTGGAAAACCCAGCGTAAATTAAATCGTTTCGATACAACAGAAACCAACAAAGAAATGATTCAAAAGCAGCTGGAATATCAGGATCTGATGAAAAAACAACTGTATGAAATTACTGCGAAAAAGCAACAGGCCAAACGTGATTCTGTCGCCAAATTGAAGCGTGATTCTTTACAAGCAAAAATTCGTAAAACACAATCCATTATCAAAAACCTCGAGAAAGAAATAAACCAGAAGAAATAATAAAACACTTTTCTTTATTCCGTTTTTAAAAGGCGTTATTTTTGCATCATGTTAAAAATAGCGTTCCATCCTATTTACAAACATCCTCTTCCCAAGGGACATCGCTTCCCTATGGAGAAATACGAATTACTTCCGCAGCAATTAATTTATGAGGGCACTTGTACCCCAGATAATTTCTTTG
>JALQZD010000174.1 GCA_023258495.1 Polaribacter sp. | reverse complement strand
GTATTCATATGCATACTGGTTCTGATATTTTAGATATCGACACCTTTTTACGCGCCACAGAAATCTTATTTGACGTTGCAAAACAATTCGATAATATCGACTTTATTGATTTTGGTAGCGGATTCAAAGTACCTTACAAAGAGGGCGATATTTCTACGGATGTTGAGCAATTAGGAATTCAGTTGAGTGAACGATTCAATCAATTCTGTGAAGCATACGGAAAAGAATTGACCTTAATGTTCGAACCAGGTAAATTCCTGGTAAGCGAGGCAGGTGTATTTCTGGCAAAAGTGAACGTGGTGAAACAAACAACATCTACCGTGTTTGCACATGTTGATTCTGGGTTTAATCACTTGGTAAGACCAATGATGTACGACTCATACCACCACATTTCAAATATTTCTAATCCAGAAGGAAGAGAACGCTATTACTCAGTTGTCGGATATATCTGTGAAACGGACACCTTCGGATCTAATCGTAGAATTTCTGAAATTACTGATGATGATATTTTATGCTTCCATAATGCAGGAGCGTATTGCTTCTCAATGGCTTCAAATTACAATTCAAGATATCTTCCTGCAGAAGTTTTCGTGGTAAACGGGCAAGATTATTTGATCCGCAAACGAGAGACGTTCAAAGACTTATTACGAAACCAGGAGGTGGTTTCTTTGGGAACCGAGAAAATAGCGCTGTAAATCCAACAGATTTTATACAATCCATCAATTCATTTTGATGGATTTTTTATTTTTAGGCAATGGAAATGATTCGTTCAGATTTGTCACACATTCCGGGTATCCTAAAAATAGTCGATGATGCTAAACGCTATTTGGCATCAAAAAATATTGATCAATGGCAAAATGGCTATCCAAATGAAGAACAAATTCGCAATGATATTACCAATCAGGAAAGCTATGTGGTTGTGAATACTGACGGTGCAGTAATGGGAACAACCATGTTTACCACAAATTCTGAACCTACATACAAGGTAATCGAACAAGGTGAATGGATCGTTGACGAATCAAAACCTTACGGTGTAATTCATCGAATGGCTGTGAATGATGATTTCAGAGGATTTGGAGTGGCTAAATTCATTTTTGGGCAATGTCATGCTATGTTAATTGAACAAGGTATCAAATCGCTTAAAATTGACACCCATGAAGAAAACGTAGCCATGCAAAGTTTGATTAAAAGCCAAGGATATCAGTATTGTGGCATCATTTACACGGGATATGGAGCCAAACGGTTGGCATTTGAAAAAATACTATAGGAATTGAATTCAATTCTGTTTCTTTGCACTTCAAAAATTTTAGCTTTGAAAACATACGTTAGCTTTTTCATACTACTTACTATTCTTATTTCTTCGTGTGGATCATCGAACACGACAGAAGAATCCTGTACAAAAACAATTATTGTTCAATATGGATTTACGATACGGACTCCTTTTGGAACGACAATTATTCCGGAGATTACACAAGAAGTTGATTGTGATTTTCCAGAACCAACAGTAGCCCAATCTGTAGAGCAGTTACCTAGATTACAGCAATTTAGCTATGAAATTATATTAATTAACGTTACCCCAGATACCGGTAATAATACCAGTAGAGTTGAATACTCCGTTCGCTTGAATAACCTCAGTGATGAAGACGTAAAAGGGATTCCGTATATCACTACGAGAATCAACAATCAAAGCTTTACAACAGCCGGACCCAACAATAGCGGATGTACGGAGTTACAAGCAAATTCAAGTTGTGTATTGAATTATTCTGCAGAAGAATCGCTGAATATCGGTATGATCACCGAATTCAATATTGAGAATGTGGAATACCTTATTTATAATTCTTTATAGTAAATCCGAAGGTTAAAAATTCGTCTTCCTGAAGCTGAGGTGCTACCACTACACTCTCGTAAGTTCTGTAGTAGTTCATTTTAAAATTTAGGAAATCCCAAACTGGAAATTCTAAAGAAATATCACCACGCCATCTAAAGTTGTCACACTCCTGAAGCGAAGGCTGGAAATAAAATTCATGTTTTAAAATCATTTTATTCGAAAACAAGTGATGTTCTCCTTGAAACCATAAGGTTGACCTCCAGGTATTAATCGCTGTAAATCCGTCGTAATCGTCAATCTTAAAATCGGTAGTTTGAAACTCGGTATGCTCGAACTCACCGGTTAACGACATATTGATTTTATGCTTTTTCTTCTTCAGAACTTCATAAGACATACCTCCACCCAAAATGTACCGATAGTCAATTTGACGACGATAATTGGTGCTGAAAAAAGCTAATGCTAATGGACTTAATCGTTTGTGTGTATTGATATTTAAGAAGTTTAAACTCAAGATGTCTTCATCGGCCTTCGAACGTCCAAACTCTTGTAAAACATAAGAATTTTGAGACCTAAACTTCACATTTTTGGCAAACTGATAATCGATCTTATGCGCCGCTCTAAAGATGAGTGTTTCAACATTTCCTCCTTGCCAGAAACCTGTCAAAGAAAGATCTATCCGAAGTTGAATAGAATCTTTATCTTTTACTTGACCACTAACAGCTGATGCAGACAATAAAAGAATGTATAACAGTCGTTTCATGTCATTTCATTTGGAGTTGCAAAAGTAAAACTTTGAGGATTAATTTATTGTGGTAAATTAATACGAAAGAGCACTAAATTGATAGTATATGTATTTTAAATAAGAATTACTTCTTATCCAAATCTGGCAGTAAAAAGGAATCTAGAACAGATTTTTTGGCCATCATTTTCTCAATCTCTTCTGATTTTCGCGGTGCTTCTCCAGAAAGGTTTATTGGTTTTCCATCCGTAACTAAAATATCATCTTCGATTCGCACCGCAATTCCCCACCATTTTTTATCGCATGGACTACCTTCTGGGATATAAATTCCAGGTTCCATGGTAACAACCATGTTTTTTTCAAACTTCCCATAATTGCCAGGATCGTGCACATCCAAACCGATGTGATGAGATGTTCCGTGAGGAAAATAACCATGTTTCGAAGTTGGAGACTCAATAATACCTAATTTGGCTAATCCCTCATTAATAATTTTTCTTGCAATTTGGACTGGGGCCTGCATGCTCTCTCCTATTATATATTTTGAAATACCTGCCTCCTGAGCTTCATAAACGAGGTCATAAATTGCTTTTTGTTCTGGCGTAAATTTACCACTTGCCGGAATCGTCCTGGTGACATCAGCCGTATATCCGCGATATTCAGCACCTAGGTCCATTAGAACCAAGTCGTTTCCAACTTTAGTTTTACTATTCTCAATGTAATGTAGAATACATCCATTGTTTCCTGCACCAACAATGGAAGGATATCCTTCATATTCGGCTCCGTATTTTTTATAGACAAACTCATGAATACCTTGTAATTCTGTTTCAGACATGTGTGGTTTCATGGCTTTCATTACTTCGATTTGTCCAATGGCAGAAATACGAACGGCCTTGGTCAATAATTTCAATTCTTCTTGGGTTTTCACCTCTCTCAGAGTTGCCATTTGTTCGGGAATGAAGGAAATATCAATATTTGAACTCGCCTGCATTGCCAAAACAATGTTCTTTTGAGCATCTTTTGCAATTTCATCATTACCTGCCTTAATGTAATTTTGGATGAAAGGATCACCTTGTAAGTCAGGCATTCTGGCCTGGTATTGTTTAATAACAGTGACCAGTTTATCCCGATCTTCAACTGGAGTTTCTCTGATATAATTGTAAATCGTACTTACGATTGGTGATAATAACACCTGCGGATTGTACCCTGTTTTTTGTTTAAAACTCTTTACTAAAGCCAAAACATCAATTCTTTCTGACGTATTTCGGTAGTCATCTTTAAATTTTCCGTCAATAAAAATATTATCGAAATTTTTATAGTTGACATCTGAATTGATAAAACCTTCTCCATTCTTTACCATTTTGAAGCCTAATTTCTCCTTAGCTCCTTGAATCCCTAAACGCGCACCATCCCATTGTTCACGTCGCTTATTTTTCTCTTGTACATAGAGGATTTCATGATAGGTATTCTTGTTTTCATCAGTTTGTTCATCAGCAAAAATGACCAGCACCGCATTTGGTTCTCTATATCCTGTTAAGTAATAGAAATTCGGGTCTTGATGAAACACATAATCAACATCATTAGCCCTGTTTCGCACTGGATTTGCGAAGAATACAGCAACCGAATTCTTTGGCATTTTAGCACGGAATTTATCTCGTCTTTCTTTGTGGAATTCCTTCGTCAACCAATCGGTTGGATTTCCAATCTGAGAATAAATGAATCCTGTACATAGAAATAAGACAAAAAGAACTGCTTTAATTTTCATAATGATCTGATTAACGATTCACAAATGTAAGAACTGAAATGCTATCCTCAAATTCCAAACTGAGAATTAAATAATTATAGAATTTTTAGTTTTAAAATGATCGACGCAATCGATTTCTTCATGGCTTTTTCCTAAATTTGCGCCACTTAAATTTATTTCAATTTTATGAAGAATACCGCATTAACTCATGTTCATGAAGCCTTAGGGGCAAAAATGGTGCCGTTTGCCGGCTACAACATGCCCGTTCAATATGAAGGAGTGACAATCGAACACCAAACGGTACGCGAAGGTGTTGGCGTTTTTGATGTTAGTCACATGGGTGAATTTTTAGTAGAAGGAGAAAATGCATTAGGGTTATTGCAAAGAGTGACTTCAAATGATGTGTCAAAATTAGCAATTGGAGACGCACAGTATTCTTGCTTTCCAAACGATTCAAATGGTATCGTAGATGATCTTATTTGCTACAGAATGAAAGAAAATACCTATCTCCTTGTAGTGAACGCAAGTAATATTGATAAAGACTGGAATTGGATTTCTAAACATAACAAAGAATTCAATGCTGAACTGAAAAACATTTCCGAAAACTATTCCTTATTAGCAATCCAAGGACCAAAAGCCGTTGAGGCCATGCAAAGTTTGACTTCAATTGATTTGGGAGAAATTCCATTTTATAAATTTAAAATAGCCGATTTTGCCGGAGTTGAGCATGCGATTATTTCTGCAACGGGATATACAGGATCGGGTGGATTTGAAATTTATGTAAAAAACGAAGAAGTCGAAGAGGTTTGGAATAAAGTGTTTGAAGCCGGAAAAGATTGGGGAATAAAACCGATAGGACTTGCTGCCAGAGACACCCTAAGATTAGAAATGGGATACTGCCTTTATGGTAACGACATTAACGACGAAACTTCACCTATCGAAGCTGGATTGGGATGGATTACTAAATTTTCTAAAGATTTTATCAATAAAGAAAATTTACTTGCCCAAAAAGAAAATGGAATAACTAGAAAATTGGTTGCTTTCGAAATGACCGAGCGCGGTATTCCTAGAAATGGTTATGACATTGTTGCTGCGGATGGATCCATAATTGGAAACGTTACTTCGGGAACTATGAGCCCTTCATTATCGATTGGCATCGGATTAGGATATGTGCAAAAAGAATTTAGTAAACGTGATTCTGAAATTTTTATTCAGGTACGAAAAAAGCAAATTCCTGCCAAAGTAGTTCGACTACCTTTCTACAAAGGATAACTTCAAAACAGCTTTCGGGCTGTTTTTTTTATTTATTCAAAAAGTAGATATTCGTATCCATATCTCATGAAACCACTTATATATACATATTTCGTATTGTTTTTATTCACCTCCGTGTGCTTAGCGCAAAGCAGAACAGTGCAAAAGAACAATATGCAGTGGGTCCAATATTACACTACTACCCATCTGAACGATGACTGGTATTTACAGATTGATGGAGGGTATCGTTTGCAAAATAATTTTGAAGACAAAGTGGGTTACATTTTAAGATCGGCAGTTGCCTATCAAAAAACAAATAAACTCTCCCTTGCAGCTGGGTTGGGCTATT
>JALQZD010000145.1 GCA_023258495.1 Polaribacter sp. | reverse complement strand
GGAAGTCCAAAATACCTTCTTTGGAGAACTTTCAAAATCAAACAAGACAATGATAGTTATCAAAAAGTCTTGGAAACCATTACAAAAATCGGAAAGGTATTAAGTGCGATTAACGCCCCTCATCCTCGAAGAGTATACGAAAGTGTTTTCAGAAGTGAAGATAGAGAAGATATTACCCTTGTCTACCCTTTTAAAACTTTTACAAGATTCAGCGAATCAAATGGACTTCCGGAAGGATTTCAAGTAGAATATGACAGAATCAATGGGCCTGGAGCATTCAGAAAAGATGTTGGAGATGTCTTATCACTCCACACTAATGGATGGCATGATGAAGTTTTAATGCTGATTGAATAAAAATAATCCCTCCGAATTGGAGGTTGTTCTCTAATATCTAATCCAAAAATGAAAAAATGAAAAAATTTATTCTACTCTTTACTATTATGTTCTCTTTAACAGGACAGGCACAAACTATTTTTAATGTTAGCAATTTCAAAGTTGACTGGAAGGATATGAATTCATTCCTTGAATTAAATGACAATTTTTACGGCGATATCGAGTTCGATTCTGGAGGACTTGTTATTGATTGGTATAGAATAGGGAGTGAGGATTTTAATATTAGAATCGGTCGTTATGGTGATATGAATAACTGGGGCATTAAAACTGAACGTTCTGAATATGAAGGTCCTAATTTTTGGACACGAAGATCACAATACATCTCAGATTCTGGGAAAAGTTATGCGGGGACAGTTGTTTATAATCAAGGTGATGGAAGCAAACATAATACACAACAAAGGTGGTATTTAAAAGTAGAAGATCCAGAGCAATTCGTAAAGGCCTTCAAAACATTTCTGAATGAAAATAAAAAGGTTTTCGATAATAGATGGATTAGTCTTGTAGCTTACACTGTTGGAAACCCAAATGGAGCAACTCATTCTGTTGCAATGTCGGCCGAAGGGTGGACTGAATTAGAACGTGTTAGAGCAGAAGTTTTTGCAAATGGGACTGCCGAAAAATTTATCAATTCGCGCGGTAAAGTGGAAGACATACATAATGTAGTTTACCAGCGAATGAGACATTACAATAACCAAAGAAATAAATCTAAAACTTATGCAGATATGTGGTGATCATTATTAATTAGTCCTTAGGATTAATGAAATATGTAAGCTTGGTCAAAATCCCAAATTTAGTTAGCCTCATCAAGGGAGTCTCTTATCTTTATATGTGACAAATTCGAGCAAATGCTTAAGTTACTTTTTCTTTTTTCACCAATTGTCTTGTCTGCTCAGATTTCAAGATCTTTTGAGCCCAAAAAGATTATTATCCAAGACAATGTAGAAAGATATCTATTTGATTACACTCAAACAGATGAATTAGGATTTAATAAAATGCATGCTCCTGTTAACTGGACTGAGCCAATAATTGAAGCTTCATTTGAAATTCGGGGAATTGTATTAAGTGGCACCCTCGGTTTAGAATTTAAAGAAGGTATCGAGTTAATTGACATGGATCGAGGTTTTAAAATCCCAAAAGGAAAAAGGGTGCGAATTTTTAATGGGGGCAACACCGAACTTATATTAATCGAAATTCTTCAACCCGCCTACGATTCAAAAAGAGTAAAGCAATTTAATAGTTTTGATTAGTTGTGCTACATCTCTGAACAATAGGGGGAGCATCGTATACCGATAAAACGGTTACACTTTGAAACTCAGGCTGGCTGAACCCGTGTTTTGCGCATAATCCAAAACGCAATCAAAATCACACTTGAGAGAATACCGGCGGTT
>JALQZD010000334.1 GCA_023258495.1 Polaribacter sp. | reverse complement strand
CGCTACTTTCGCTTTTTCTCCTGGCACTCTTGCTACACCTTCAACAGTGATTAATCCGTCGAATACTTCAGGAATTTCTTGCTCAAATAATTTATTTAAGAATGCAGGTGCAGTTCTTGATAAAATAATAGAAGGTTTGTTACCTCTTAATTCTACGGATTTAATCACACCTCTCACCGCGTCACCTTTTCTAAAGAAATCAGAACGAATTTGTTCACTTTTTGGCAATACAATTTCGTTTCCTTCGTCATCCAATAAGATGATCGCATTATGACGCACGTGGTGTACTTCTGCACTGAACAACTCACCTTCTAAATCTTTGAATTGCTTGAATACATTTGTACTATCGTGCTCATGGATTTTAGAAATCAAGTTCTGACGTAATGCCAAGATAGATCGTCTTCCCAAATCTCCTAGTTTCACCTCTTCAGAAACATCTTCTCCAATTTCAAAATCAGGTTCAATTTTGATCGCCTCACTTAAGGCAATTTCTTCATTATCTTCTTCTACTTCGCCATCGGCAACAACCACACGGTTTCTCCAGATTTCTAAATCTCCTTTATCTGGATTAATAATAATATCAAAATTGGCATCAGATCCAAACTTACGTTTTAGAGCAGCTCTCAACACTTCCTCTAAAATCGACATTAACGTTACTCTGTCAATACTTTTGTTGTCTTTGAATTCTGAAAATGATTCAATTAATGCTAAATTTTCCATTGTTTACTTTAAAAAACGATCTTCACTTTTGCTTCTATTATATCTTCGAGTGTAAGAACTACCTGATGGGTTACCGTAATTTTACCTTTGCCTACAGGTTTCTTTTCTCGACTTTTCCATTCCAGCGAAATGGCTTCTTCGGTTACCTTCTTCAAGGTTCCTTCAAAGCTACTTTCAACTGTTTTCACTTTAAGGATTTTATCGATATTCTTTATATACTGTCTTTGAAACCTTAGTGGTTCTGCAATGTCTGGGGATGTTACCTCCAAAGAAAAATCCTCTTCTTCACGATCGAGGTTGTGTTCCACATTTCTGCTCACGCGAATGCATTCGCTTAACGGAACTCCGTTATCTCCATCTATGGTCACCTTTATTTTGTTTGCGGATGAAATTGATAGGTCTATCAAAAACAAAGATGGATTTTCTTCTAACGCCTCATTTACAAGTTTTTCAACTCTTTCCCTGTTCATTTTGAGTATAAAAAGAGGGGACTCTCGTCCCCTTCATATCCTTTAAAATCGATGCAAATATACAAAATGAATCAAACTAAACAAACAAGCCCATATCATTTATTTTTATTATCTTGAAATCACATATGTGCCTGTCACAACCACCAAACAATGAAGAGAATTTTAGTACCTATTGATTTTTCAAAAACATCAGAATTTGCCACCAAAATGGCATCTCGAATTGCAAAAAAATCTGGTGCTGATATTTACCTATTACATATGATTGAATTGCCTACCGGAATCGTGGATATGGGAGCCGGTGCCAATTTTAGTATTCCTGAAAGCATGCTGTACTTGAGAAAAATCAAAGAACGATTGGTAGAGTACAAAGAAAAATACTTTGACTCGAAAACTACCGTGCATCATTCAATTCTTTTTCTTCACCCTTACGAAGGGATCGAAAAGTATACTAAAAAGATTAATCCGGATATCATTGTAATGGGCTCCAAGGGGCATTCGGAATTTGATGAAATTATCATTGGTTCAAATACAGAAAAGGTGGTTCGAACCTCCGAAACGCCTGTTTTGGTCGTAAAAAAAAATGAACGTAAATTTAGAATAAAGAACATTGTTTTTGCTTCTGATTTTGCGAATGAAGAAGAAAAAGAAGTGCTTCGTAAAGTCAAAGTTTTTGCAGATAATTTCGGAAGTAAAATCCATCTACTGAAAGTGAATACACCTTCAAACTTTGAAAGTACCTACGAAGCAAGAACTAGCATTCAAGACTATATTAAGGACATCAATCTTGACAAATGTACGGTAAACATCTATAGCGATGTCTCTATCGAAAAAGGAATACTACACTTCGCTCAAGAATTGGATGCAGATTTAATTTCACTCTGCACCCATGGTCGCAGTGGTATTTCACATCTTTTTACGAGCAGTGTGACAAAAAACCTCACTAAAAAGGCCCTAAAACCAATGTTAACAATTAGGGTATAGCTTTCGGTTTACATTTATAGTATGTAATCTGTGCTAATAAAATTAGATTCTTTTTTATTGAGCAAATCACTCAAAATTTGATTGTTATATGTCGTGTCTTTCGAGGCCACAAATGTTCGAATCGAAAAAGAACGCAATGCATCCTTTACACTTAATGTAGCCACGGCAGAATCTTTCCTTCCTGTAAATGGATATACATCTGGCCCCCGCTGACAGGAACTATTCAGATTCACACGACAAACCAAATTAACTAAGGTATCTATCAACGGTGATAAGATTTCGATATCTGTACCAAAAACACTAACCTGCTGCCCGTAGTTGCTTTCTGCCATATCATTAAGTGGGTGCTGAATATCTTTAAAAGACACAATAGGTATCACAGGACCGAATTGTTCTTCATGAAATACCCGCATGTCTTTATTTACAGGGTATAAAACTGCAGGAAAAATAAAATTGGCTGTGCGTTCACCGCCTTTTTCATTTATAACTTCTGCCCCATGAGCCTTGGCATCATCAATCAACTCTTGGATATAATCTGGTTTACCCGGCTCTGGCAAGGGAGTTAATTGAACTCCTTCTTCCCATGGGTTACCAAATTTTAAGGCATCGACAGCCGAAGAAAACTTTTCTTTAAAAACATCTATAATAGACTCATGTACATAAAGAATTTTAAGTGCTGTACAGCGCTGGCCATTGTAGGAGGTGGTTCCATTAATACATTCGGCAATTGTCAAATCCAAATCAGCATCTGGTAATATGATGGCTGGATTTTTAGCCTCTAGACCAAATACCATACGCAATCTATTTTTTTTAGGATGACTGGCCTGGATTGCATTTGCGGAATTACTATGTCCTATCAAAGCCAAAACATCTACTCTCCCAGTCGCAATAATAGGTGTAGCTAATATCCTACCTCTTCCGAATAAGATATTTACAACCCCTTTCGGAAAACTATTTTGAAAAGCCTCCAACAAAGGGGTGATGAGCAAAACTCCATGTTTAGCAGGCTTAAAAATTGCTGTATTCCCCATAATCAAAGCAGGAATCAGCAAACAAAATGTCTCATTTAGCGGGTAATTATAAGGGCCCAAACAAAGAACGATACCAAGCGGTCCTCTTCGAATATGTGCATAAACCCCTCCGTGCTTATGAAACTTTGCTGCATTCCGATCCATCTCCTTGTAAGCCTCAATCGTATCGTAAATGTAGTCGACTGTTCTGTCAAATTCTTTGGCAGAATCTTTAAGCGATTTGCCGATTTCCCACATCAGTAATTTAACGACCTCCTCGCGCTTGGTCTTCATTTGTTCTACAAACTTTTCGACACAGGCAATGCGGTCTTCTACTTTCATTGTCGGCCACAATCCCTGACCCCTATTGTAGGCGTCTCCTGCCGCATCAAGCGCTTCTAACGCTTCTTTTTCGGTCAAATTAGGAATGCTTCCCAAACAAGTAGGTTCATAGGAATCTGTGGATGAAATGGTAGAGTAAACATTAGAAGTTTTACCTTCCCATGTTTTTAATTCGCCATTCACTAAATAGGTTGATTGATGAGTCTGCTTGTCAATTCTAAATTGATTCGGAATACTCATAATGTAAAGATTTATTATTAATTAGCTAAGTTAAACCAAAAACTGGAATAAGTCTGGTTTGTTATTTAAATAGTCACCAAAGAATTTTTTTTCTTTCATTCTTGCGATTAACGGCTCTAAATCATCGGATGATTTTAATTCTAGTCCGACCACTGCAGCACCATTTTCGCGATTGGTCTTTTTGGTATATTCAAAATGGGTAATATCATCTCCAGGGCCCAAAATTTCGGCCACAAATTCTTTCAATGCTCCCGCTCGCTGTGGGAATCGAATAATGAAATAATGCTTCAAATTTGCATGTAGAAGGGCTCGTTCTTTAATTTCTGCAGTTCGCGTAATATCATTATTACTTCCGCTTACAATACAAACCACATTTTTGCCTTTAATTTCCTCTTTGTAGGTGTCTAATGCAGCAATACTTAATGCTCCAGCTGGTTCAACAACAATAGCATCTTTGTTGTATAAATCAAGAATAGTTTGGCAAATTTTTCCTTCATCCACTGTGATCATGTCGTGAAGGTTGTCTTGACAAATTGCAAAATTTAATTCACCAACTCGCTTTACAGCGGCACCATCAACAAAGTTCTCAATCTTTGGTAAGGTTACCACTTTATTCGATTGGATGGCTTCTTGCATCGATGGCGCTCCTTTGGGTTCGACGCCGATTATTTTAGTTTCTGGAGACAATTCCTTAAAAACGGAACTCAATCCAGACGATAACCCACCTCCACCAACAGGAACAAACAAATAATCGATTTTTTCTTTGGATTGTTCTACAATTTCCAACCCTACCGTGGCTTGACCCTCAATGACTTTCGGATCATTAAACGGATGAATAAAGGTTTTATTTTGAGAAATTGTTTCTTCAATGGCGGCGTGATAGGCATCATCAAAAGTATCGCCTTCCAAAACGATTTCTACATAGTTTTCGCCGAACATTTTTACCTGTTCTACCTTTTGTAGTGGGGTTGGAGCAGGCATAAAAATGGTTCCATGTATTTTTAATCGATTACAAGACAAAGCAACTCCTTGGGCATGATTTCCCGCACTTGCACATACAATTCCATGTTGTTTTTCTTCCTCGGTAAGCGAAGAAATTTTATTGTAAGCACCTCTGATTTTATAGGATCGAACCACTTGTAAATCCTCTCGCTTAAAAAGAATATTGGCATCAAAGTTTTTGGAAGCACGCGCGTTGACCATTAGTGGTGTTTTCGTTGCGACATCCTTTAACTTAGCTGCCGTAGCTCTAACCGCATCAATTGTCGGATAATAATATGTGGTCTTTGTCTCCAAATTAGTGTTCTTAAGCTGAGATTAAATCTGATTCGGCAACAGGTTCAGTTTTTATTGATTTCATTGCTGTCATTGAAGCTCTTAATTTTGCTCCTACAATTTCTACAGGGTGATTTCGAATCACCTGATTTACATGAATCAATTGCTGATTATCGACACCAGTAACACTCGCATAGGATTTACCAATAACATCCGTAGAAACTTTAGCCATAAAATCGGCTAATAGTGGTTTACAAGCATGATCGAATAAGTAACATCCATATTCAGCGGTATCAGAAATTACACGATTCATTTCATATAGCTTTTTACGCGCAATAGTATTGGCAATTAATGGCGTTTCATGTAATGATTCATAGTACGCCGATGCATCAATAATACCGGATTCTGTCATGGACTCAAAAGCCAATTCTACTCCTGCTCTCACAAATGCGACTAACAGGGTTCCATGATCGAAATATTCTTGCTCAGAAATCGATTCTGAAGTAATTTCTTGCTTTTCAAATGAGGTTTCTCCTGTTGCTTTTCTCCAGGTTAATAAATTGATATCATCATTCGCCCAGTCTTCCATCATCGTTTTTGAAAAGTGACCCGTCATGATATCGTCCATATGTTTTTGAAACAATGGCCTCATGATATCTTTTAACGCCTCACTCAATTCAAATGCCTTGATTTTGGCAGGATTGGATAAGCGATCCATCATATTGGTGATGCCCCCATGCTTTAAAGCTTCGGTAATGGTTTCCCATCCGAATTGAATCAATTTAGCTGCATACCCAGCCTCAATTCCTTCTTCAACCATCTTATCGAACGATAAAATCGCACCGGTTTGCAACAATCCGCATAAAATGGTTTGTTCTCCCATTAAATCTGATTTTACCTCTGCTACAAATGACGATTCCAGCACTCCTGCCTTATGACCACCTGTTGCAACTGCATAAGCCTTTGCCTGCGCCCATCCTTTTCCTTCTGGATCATTTTCTGGATGCACGGCAATTAACGTAGGAACACCAAATCCACGTAAAAATTCCTCACGCACCTCCGATCCTGGAGATTTTGGAGCCACCATTATTACCGTCAAGTCTTTACGAACCTGCATACCTTCTTCTACAATATTGAAACCATGTGAATAGCTTAAGGTAGCTCCTTCTTTCATTAATGGCATCACCGTAGAAACCACATTGGTATGTTGCTTGTCTGGCGTTAAATTGATAACTACATCTGCAATCGGAATTAAATCATTGTAGGTACCTACTTCAAAATTATTTGAGGTTGCATTTACGTAAGAGGCTCTTTTTTCATCAATTGCACCTTGGCGTAATGCATAAGAAACATCCAATCCAGAATCTCTCATGTTTAACCCTTGATTCAATCCTTGTGCCCCGCAGCCAACGATTACAATTTTTTTTCCTTTTAATGCAGCTACGCCATCTTCAAATTCTGAAGACTCCATAAATCTACATTTTCCTAATTGCTCTAACTTTTCTCTTAATGATAGTGTATTAAAATAATTTGCCATTTTTTCTAATTTGTAAATGCGGCTAGCATAGTTGATATTTTCATTTCGTCTTTGGTGACTGCAATTCTCCCAGAGCGAGTAAATTGCATGATTCCAAAAACACTTAATTCTCTGTATAATAATTCGACCTCTTCTTTTCTACCTGATTTTTCAAGGACGAAAAACTCTTTGTTTACGGTAACGATTCGAGCACCACTTTCTTTAATAATATTTTGAATTTGACGCTCTTCAAATAATAAATCAGATTTGATTTTAAACAGGCCGGACACTTGATAGATCGTATCTTCATCATTGTGATAAAAGGCCTTAATGACCTCAACTTGTTTTTCAATCTGACCAATAATTTTTTTCATATTCACCTCAGAAACATAGACTACAATTGTAAATCTAGAAACTCCCTTAATCTCTGATGGCGAGGTATTTAAGCTCTCAATATTGATGTGCCTCCGTTGAAATATTGCTGAAATTCTGTTCAGCAAACCGATATTGTTTTCGGTATATACGGATACGGTAAAAAGTTGTTTTTCTGTACTCATTAGTCCAATCGTATTTCTGATACACTTGCTCCAGAAGGAATCATCGGGAACACATTATCTTCTTTTTCTACTCTTACTTCTAAGAAATAGGGCTCTTTCGATGCAATCATTTCCTGAACAGCCTCTGCCAAATCTTCTCTCTTTTCAACCCGTCTTGCATTGAGGTAATATCCTTTTGCAATGGCCACAAAATCAGGGTTAATCATTTCTGTAGATGCATAGCGTTTATCAAAAAATAATTGTTGCCATTGACGCACCATTCCCAAGAAATCATTGTTTAGCACTACGATTTTTACAGCCAATTTTTGCTGAAAAATGGTCCCCAGTTCCTGAATCGTCATTTGATAACCTCCATCACCACAAATCGCAACTACTTCTCTTTCTGGCGCTCCCATTTTGGCACCGATTGCAGCCGGTAAACAAAAGCCCATGGTTCCTAATCCACCCGAAGTAATATTACTTTTTGATTCTTTAAAATCGGCATAACGACAAGCAATCATCTGATGCTGACCTACATCAGTAACTACCACTGCTTTTCCATCCGTATTGGTGTTAATTTCTTTCAATACTTCACCCATGGTTAATCCATCTTTAGTCGGATGTAAGTCTTTACTGATGATTTTATCATACTCAATGGTATACAAGTCTTTAAACTGCTGATGCCACTCTTCATGTGTATTTTCATTAATTAATGGCAAAATTTTCTGAAGATTTTCTTTCGCATCTCCCAATACCGAAACTTCTGTTTTTACATTTTTATCTACCTCTGCCGGATCGATTTCAAAATGAATCACCTTTGCCTGCTTGGCGTAGTCATTTAATCGTCCTGTCACACGATCGTCAAAACGCATTCCAATCGCAATTAAGATGTCGCATTCATTGGTGAGTACATTTGGCGCATAATTACCATGCATACCAACCATTCCAACGTTTAACGGATGAGAAGTAGGAATCGCTGAAGCACCTAGAATGGTCCATGCAGATGGAATTCCAGCTTTTTCTATAAAGGCTTGAAATTCTTTTTCGGCTTCTCCTAAAATCACGCCCTGACCCCAGACTACGAAAGGTTTTTTCGCATTATTAATTAATTCGGCGGCCGCTTGTAATGACTGATCATCACATTTAGGTACCGGATTATAACTTCGGATTTTTTCGCATTTCGTATAGCTGAAATCGAATTCTTCAAATTGGGCATCTTTAGTGATATCAATCAAAACTGGCCCAGGTCTTCCGCTCTTTGCTATATAAAAGGCCTTCGCGATCACTTCCGGAATATCTGCTGCTTTGGTCACCTGACAATTCCATTTCGTAACCGGAGTTGAAATACCAACAATATCTGTCTCTTGGAAGGCGTCTGATCCTAATAAGTGAGATGGTACTTGCCCTGTGATACACACCATTGGAGTTGAATCAATTTGTGCATCTGCAATTCCGGTAATTAAATTCGTAGCACCAGGTCCAGAAGTCGCCATCGCCACTCCAACCTCACCCGAGACACGAGCATATCCCTGAGCAGCATGCGTAGCACCCTGTTCATGTCTGGTTAACACGTGATGAATTTGATCTTGAAACTTGAATAATTCATCGTAAACCGGCATTATGGCTCCACCAGGGTATCCATAAATGGTTTGAACGCCCTCTTCAATCAGACAGCGAACTACAGCCTCGCTTCCCGAGATTCTGATGGTTTCTTTCTTTACATCTGATGGCGATGTTATGGTTTGAGTTTGCATATAAGTATAATTAAGCATCGGTTACACATCCCTCAGAGGCAGATGCAACAATCTTTGCGTATTTATGTAATATTCCTTTTTTATGTTTTGGTTCTGGAGCAATCCAGCTTGCGCGACGTTCTGCTAATTCTTCATCAGAAAGCAGCACATCAATTGTGTTTTTTTCAGCATTTATTCTGATCGTATCGCCCGTTTCAATCAAGGCAATATTTCCACCCGTTTGTGCCTCAGGAGTAATGTGTCCAACCACGAACCCGTGGGTTCCTCCAGAGAAACGTCCATCGGTTATTAAGGCTACGGATTTTCCTAATCCGGCACCCATAATCATAGACGTCGGCTTTAACATTTCTGGCATTCCAGGACCTCCTTTTGGGCCCACATATCGAATAACGACCACGTCACCTTTAGAAACATCACCTTTGGAAATACCGTCATTTGCTTCCTTCTCTGAGTTGTATACAACCGCCTTTCCTTCAAAGAAAGCGCCCTCTTTCCCAGAAATTTTGGCTACGGCTCCTTCGGATGCTAAATTTCCATACAGAATTTGGATATTTCCAGTCGACTTTAAGGCATCTTTGGTCGGATAAATCACATCTTGGTTTTTTTCAAATTCTAAGGCAACCACATCTGCTAAATTCTCTGCGAGTGTCTTACCTGTAACTGTCAAGCAATCGCCATGTAAGAATCCTTCGTCTAACAAGTACTTCATTACAGCTGGTGTTCCTCCAATACCATGGATGTCTTCCATTAAATATTTACCCGAAGGTTTTAAATCGGCAATCAATGGTGTTCTATCCGAAACGCGCTGAAAGTCTTCTAAAGTAAAATCAATATCTGCGGCATAAGCAATTGCCAAAAAGTGCAATACTGCATTGGTAGATCCACCCAGGGCATTCACCATGGTTATGGCATTTTCAATGGATTTTTTAGAAATAATATCTAAGGGTTTTATATCTTTTTCAAGCAATCCTCTTAAAGCGAGAGCTGTACGTTCTGCTTCCGATTTTTTATTCGGATTTTCTGCCGGAATTGAAGAATTATAAGGCATAGCAAATCCCATCGCTTCGATCGCGGAAGCCATTGTGTTTGCGGTATACATCCCGCCACAAGCCCCTGCACCGGGAATCGCATTTTTGATTATTTCACGGTATTCCTGTTCGTCAATTTCACCTGCTACTTTCTGACCTAAGGCTTCGAAAGCAGAAACAATATTTAATTTTCTTCCTTTATAATTTCCAGAAGCAATAGTTCCGCCATACATCATTATCGATGGGCGATTTAATCGTAACATGGCAATTACGGCACCGGGCATGTTTTTATCACAACCCACCACGGCAATCAACCCGTCATAACTCTGAGCATTCATGACAGTTTCGATAGAATCAGCAATAATATCCCTGGATACCAAAGAATAATTCATTCCTGATGTTCCCATAGAAATTCCATCAGAAACACCAATGGTATTGAAACCGAGCCCAACCATGTCTGCTATTTTACATTCCACTTTAACTTCTGCAGCCAATTGGTTCAAATGCATATTACAGGGATTTCCGTCATACCCTGTACTTGCTATTCCCACCTGAGGTTTTTTCATATCCTCATCGGTTAAACCGACAGCATATAACATGGCCTGTGAAGCCGGTTGTGATTCGTCTTGTGTAAGTCGCTTACTGTGTTTGTTCAATTCCATATTCTTTCCTAGTGTACTAAGGTATGAGGTCTGTATTTTTATTTTTTTCTGTGGTTTTTAAAGTTGCTATATCTAAGTGCTCAAATATTTACTTATCATATTGTTTTTCAGTGATTTAAGTGATTTTTATTTATGATGTTCACTTTTTTAAAAAATCATAAAAAAAACCTCCATAAAAGGAAGGTTTCCAAGTAATTAGCTTATAATCTTCCTCTCATTTTCGATTGAAAATAAAAATGACATTGGTGATGTGAATTAAAATTCGATTCATGAGTCTAGATGATGGTACTTTGTCCGAAGTGAATATTCTTAAAATTGATAGTGCTATCATCCTGATTTTCGATATAATCTGCAATGAAATCTCCAACTTTCGAGCAAGGAGCTGCATAGCTGTCTTTGCCTTTTAAATCGGCCGTTGTAATTCCTAAGGTGATTGACTTTTCAACTGCAGCTTCTACAGCAGTCGCCTCTTCATACAATCCTAAATGTTGTAATAACATCGCTACAGATAAAATTGAAGCTAATGGATTGGCAATGTCTTTGCCTTTTGCTTGGGGATAGGATCCGTGAATCGGTTCGAACAAGGCATTTTGATCACCAATGGATGACGATGCTAATAATCCGATAGATCCGCCAATGACACTGGCCTCATCCGAAATAATATCTCCAAACAAGTTCTCGGTAAGTATTACATCAAACTGTTTCGGATTCAAAATTAACTGCATGGCTGCATTATCTACGAACAAAAATTCAAGAGTCACATCCGTATATTGCTTTCCAATTTCGGTTACTGTTTTTCTCCATAATCTTGAGGTTTCCAAAACATTGGCCTTATCAACTAAGGTTAGTTTTTTCTTTCTGGTTTGCGCCGCTTTAAAAGCCAAATGTGCTACTCGAGAAATTTCTTCCACAGTATAGGCACACCCATCAAAAGCAGACTGCCCGTCTTGACTTAGTTCTTTAACTCCGAAGTAAATTCCACCCGTCAACTCTCTAAAAATTGAGATGTCGGTTCCTTTGATGTTCTGCTTCTTTAATGGAGAATTCGCAATTAATTTATCATATGCTTTTACCGGACGAACATTACAGTAAAGGCCTAATTCTTTTCGTAATTTCAATAATCCTTGCTCCGGACGAACCTTGGCAGTTGGATCATTATCATATTTCGGATCACCAATGGCACCAAATAGAATAGCATCCGATTGTTTACAAACTTCTATCGTTTCATCGGGCAACGGATTCCCGGTTTTATCGATAGCACAGGCTCCCATTAAGGCCTCTTTGTATACAAATATGTGATCGTAAACATCGCCAACAGCATTCAATGCTTTTTTTGCCTGATCAATCACTTCAGGTCCGATTCCGTCTCCTGGAATAACAGCAATATTGTATTTCATAACTTAATTTATTAAGGCTTCGAAAGCTCTAATTTTATCTAATTTACTAACTAAAAAATCGATATCGTCGTACCCATTAATCAAACAGGTTTTTTTATACGGATTGATATCAAAGGTAATGTCTCCAACGGGTGTACTCAAGAGCTGATTCTCTAGATCAACAGTAACTTCAGCATCAGGATTGGATTGAATATGATTCATCAGTTCTTTTAAAAATCCTTCAGACACTTGAATAGGTAACAATCCGTTATTCAGTGCATTTCCTTTAAAAATATCGGCAAAGAAACTACTGATAACTACTTTAAATCCGTAGCCAACCAGTGCCCATGCAGCGTGTTCTCTACTCGACCCACATCCGAAGTTATTTCCGGCAATCAGCACACTCCCCGAATAGGTTGAATCGTTTAATACAAAACTTTCATTCGCCGTTCCATCTTTATGAAAACGCCAATCTCTAAATACATTATCACCAAATCCTGCTTTGTTTGTCGCTTTTAAAAAACGAGCCGGAATGATTTGATCGGTATCTATATTTTCAATCGGTAATGGAATCGCTGTCGATTCTAATGTTGTAAACTTTTCCATTTTAATTCTGAGTAATATCTACAATTTTACCTTCTATTGCTGTTGCAGCCGCCACTAAGGGACTCGCTAATAAGGTTCTTGAACCTTGTCCCTGTCGTCCTTCAAAATTTCGATTTGAAGTAGATACACAATATTCACCTTCGGGAATTTTATCATCATTCATCGCCAAACAGGCAGAACAGCCCGGTTGTCTAATCTGGAATCCAGCTTCTTCAAAAATCGATTGTAATCCTTCGTCCTTAATCTGCTTTGCAACACGTTGTGAACCTGGTACTAACCATGCGGTAACATTAGTTGCTTTTTGTTTTCCTTTTACGAACGTTGCAGCAACTCTAAAATCTTCGATTCTTGAATTGGTACAGCTTCCGATAAAGACATAATTAATCGGCTGATTTACCAGTGAAGCTCCTTTACGGAAATTCATATATTTCAGCGATTTCTCGAAAGAGGCATCGTCCAACTCCGGAATATTTTCTGTGATTTTGATTCCCATTCCAGGATTGGTTCCGTAGGTAATCATCGGTTGAATATCTTCTGCGTCGAACCAATATTCCTGATCGAAGGTCGCATCAGCATCCGTCTTTAACGATTTCCAATAGGCCACCTTTTGATCAAACTCTTCACCTTTTGGGGCAAAATCTCTCCCTTTAATGTATTCAA
The DNA here is from genome assembly GCA_023258495.1 of Polaribacter sp. Classification (GTDB taxonomy): domain Bacteria; phylum Bacteroidota; class Bacteroidia; order Flavobacteriales; family Flavobacteriaceae; genus Polaribacter. The sequence continues at coordinate 1,891 of JALQZD010000334.1, read as the reverse complement.
AAGTCGTTTCGTCTGGCGCTATCATTCCGCCACGAGCACCCATTTCAATACTCATATTACAAACGGTCATTCGACCTTCCATAGACATATCTTCAAAAACAGATCCGGCATATTCGCAGAAATACCCTGTACCTGAGTTCGTTCCCAATTTTGAGATAACATATAAAATAACATCCTTAGGTAGGACACCACTTTTCAATTTTCCGTTTACGTTGACACGCAACTTCTTCGGTTTTTGTAATAACAAACATTGACTAGCAAAAACCTGAGCTACCTGTGAGGTTCCGATTCCGAACGCAATAGTTCCAAAAGCGCCATGTGTTGATGTGTGCGAATCACCGCAAACCATCGTCATTCCTGGCTGTGTAATTCCCAATTCAGGGGCAATTACGTGGACAATCCCATTGTTTTCATGGCCTAATCCGAATAAGGGAATGTTATTCAATTTACAATTTTCTGCAAGCTGATTTAGCTGATTTCTAGACAACTCATCTTTGACTGGTAAATGCTGATCAACCGTTGGTGTGTTGTGATCTGCAGTCGCTACAATTTTATCTGGCCTTGCGATTGAAATATTTCGTTTTCTCAATTCCTCAAAAGCCTGAGGACTCGTTACCTCGTGAATCAAATGTTTATCAATATACAATACCTGCAGACCATCTTCTAAGGTATCTACCACATGTGCATCCCAGACTTTATCAAACAGTGTTTTCCCCATAATTACGCCATTGCAATTTTAGAAACTTTATTGACAATACTCATGATTTTATGTAAATCTTCGTCTATAATTTCTTTTTGTTTATCAGCAAATTCCAAGAATGTTTTATACGCCTCGTCTAACTGAATTTTAGTCAGCTCGTAACCAATTTTTTTCGCCCTGTACGCTAGGGCGGCTCTACCACTTCTTGCAGTAAGCACAATGGCAGACTCGGTCACTCCAACCTCTTCCGGATCCATAATCTCATAGGTCTCTCTATTCTTGATGACACCATCCTGATGAATTCCAGAACTGTGTGCAAATGCATTGGCACCTACAACTGCTTTATTCGGTTGCACTGGCATTCCCATTTTATCACGTACCATTAAACTGGTATCGTATAATAACTTGGTATTGATATCTGTGTGCAGATTAAGGTATGGATGTTGCTTTAAAATCATCACTACTTCCTCTAAAGCTGTATTTCCGGCACGCTCTCCTATTCCGTTAATTGTACACTCAATTTGACGTGCACCATTGATTACGCCTGCAATTGAATTGGCAGTGGCCAAACCTAAATCGTTATGACAATGGCACGATAAAATGACATTCTCGATACCCTTAACGTTTTCGCGTAGATATTTCATTTTCGCTCCATATTCTTCAGGAAGACAATATCCGGTAGTATCAGGAATATTTAAAACAGTTGCACCTGCTTTTATCACCTCTTCACATACTTTTGCTAGAAATGCATTATCTGTTCTACCGGCATCCTCTGCATAAAATTCAACATCCTCAACAAATGATTTCGCATAACTCACAGCTTTGATGGCTCTTTCTACGACTTGATCACGTGTAGCATTAAACTTGTATTTGATATGGGAATCACTAGTCCCTATTCCTGTATGAATTCTGGGTTTAACAGCGTGTTTTAAAGCTTCTGCTGCTACCTCAATATCTTTTGTTACAGCCCTTGTCAGTCCACAAACCGTTGCATTCTTAACAACTTTGGTAATTTCTGAAACTGAAGTAAAGTCACCCGGACTTGAAATTGGGAATCCAGCTTCAATGATATCTACACCCAATTCATCTAGTCGTTCGGCAATGATTAATTTTTGTTTTGTATCTAATTTACAACCAGGAACTTGTTCACCGTCTCGTAAGGTTGTGTCAAAAATTTGCACCTTATTATCT
>JALQZD010000113.1 GCA_023258495.1 Polaribacter sp. | reverse complement strand
AATAGCCCCGTTGTAACCCACGAAATGGAATTTTATCATAATTTACTATGTCTATATGATTTATTGACTTCAATCCTTGCGACTGTTCTCTTATGAACCGCATCCGGTCCATCAGCAATACGAAGTGTGCGCATGCTAGCTAGAGCTCTTGCTAGTATAAAATCACTACAGACACCTGCGCCTCCATGAACCTGCACAGCTCGATCAATGACTCTTATAGCCAGATTAGGAACAGCGTATTTGATCATAGCTATCAAATCGCGGGCCTTGTGTGGACCAATACTATCAATTGCTGATGCACACGAGAGAGTAAGTAACCTAGCTGACTCAAGGTCAGCTTTGGAATCGGCAATCATCTCTTGGCAACCACCATGTTGAAACAACTTTTTACCGAAGGTTTCTCTTTCTAATGATCTTTGTATCATAAGTTCATAACACCTGGCAGCAAGACCTACAGCACGCATACAATGATGAATTCTACCGGGTCCTAATCGTCCCTGAGCGATTTCGAATCCTCTTCCTTCCCCTAATATCAGGTTCTCTTTCGGCACTCGCACATTGGTCATTTGAATTTCTGCGTGCCCTTCTGGAGAATCGTAATATCCCAAAACAGATAAGGGACGAATAATCCTCAAGCCTTCGGTATCCATTGGAACAATCACCATGCTTTGTTGCTGATGCCGTGGCGCATTAAAATCTGTTTTACCCATTACAATAGCGAATTTACAATGCGAATCCATTCCTCCAGATGACCACCATTTTCGGCCATTAATCACATACGCATCACCTTCTAAAACAATGGATGTTTCGATATTGGTCGCATCCGAAGAAGCCACTTCTGGCTCTGTCATTAAAAAAGCAGATCGAATTTCACCATTCATCAAGGGTTTTAACCATTTTTCTTTTTGAGGTTCAGACCCATATTTGGCTAAAACTTCCATGTTGCCTGTATCGGGTGCTGAACAATTGAATACTTCTGATATCCAAATTTTCTCTCCCATGATTTCGGCTAAGGGAGCATATTCCAAATTTGTTAATCCAGGACTTAAATCACCATAATCTTTGGGTAAAAACAAATTCCATAATCCGGCTTGTTTTGCTTTTTTCTTTAATTTTTCCATACCCTCCCAACGTTTCCATAAGTTCTCAGGATTCTGCTGAAAAGCAATGTATTCTGCTTCTACAGGAACGATATGCTCTTGAATAAAAGCACGTAACTTGGCTTGTAGTTCTTTAGATTTTGATGCGTATTCGAAATTCATATTAGTGCAGATTTCCCGAATATGCTCGAGATAACATTTAAATTAGTTTAACCGGCAATCATGTAACCACCATCAGCAGTGTAAACGCCTCCGGTCATGTAGGAGCCCGCCTCTGATGCTAAAAGACAAGCTAATCCAATCATTTCTTCTGGCTGACCCATTCGACCACTAGGAATGGATTTCTCCAATTTTCCCAATAATTTTTCATTGGTCCACAAGGCCGCACTGAATTTAGTCTGAATCAATCCAGGACAAATGGCATTGACATTCACTCCATGTTGTCCCCATTCTTTCGCCTGATTCTTGGTCAGCATTAACAAGGCAGCCTTCGAAGTGCTGTATAATCCCAATCCGAAACCAGGGGTAAGCGCTTCAACCGACGCAATATTGATGATACTTCCTTTTTTATTGGATTGCATGTGAGGTAGTACCAAATTTGAAAGCGCCCAAGGTGCCTTCACGTTTACCTCCATGATTTTGTCGAAAATCTCTGGCTCTACATTTTCAATTGGACCATACACCGGATTGATCGCAGCGTTATTTACAAGTATATCGATTCGGCCTAGTTTTTTGACTACTGTATCAACCAAATTTTTTCGTTGTTCTTCTTTACCGATATGACATGCAATTCCTACCGCTTTCAGTCCTTCGTTCTCAAATTCAGAAACTACTGTATCACACGCTTCTTGATTCCTGCTGCTAATCACCACATCAGCTCCTATTTGAGCTAATCCTTTGGCAATCGCCTTACCGATTCCTTTACTCGAACCCGTCACAATAGCAACCTTACCTTTTAAATTGAACTGATTCATAACTATACAATTGGTTCGTTCTCTTTTTTGATAGTAATGTTTTCAGTGTTCAATAAGATCTCGGCTAATCCTGATGTTTTAGGTAATTCGTAGGTGTAGAAATACTTCATCGTATGCAGCTTGCTATCATAAAAATCTGGCGAATAACTTCCTCCATTCTCTTTGGATTTAGTGGCATTTACACCCAAATCTAGCCAGGTCCATCCGATTAAAACGAGACTCAGGTATTCCATAAAGACAGAGGCATCTGCAAGAAAACGTTCATAATTCCCTTGCATTGCGAATGGCATTAAATGACCTAACACTTTTTCGGTTAATTTTAGTTTGTCTCCTAATGTTTTGGCATAAGGTTGTAAACTTTGAATCTGCGAAGCAGCGGTTAATGTTTTCATGATTTCACCTGTCAATAATTCCAGGGCTTTCCCATTGTTCATGGGTACTTTTCTACCTAAAAGATCTTGAGATTGAATTCCGGTAGTTCCTTCATAAATTGACGAAATTCGGATATCTCTTAGATATTGTTGCAGGATGTAATCGGCACAGAATCCATATCCACCAAGGGTTTGCAGACCATTGTTAACAGCCTGTAAGCCTGCTTCAGAAGGATAGGTTTTTACAATAGGAATAATCATTTCTAATAGCAAGTGATATTTTTCCTTTTCTTCTGCAGATTCTGCCGTTTCAATAAGATCGTAGTACTTCGCTGCTAATAATACAAGGCTCATTGACCCCTCTACAACAGATTTCTGCATCAATAACATTCTTCGCACATCTGGATGTTCGATAATTAATGATTGTTGTTCATCCGGATTCTTTTTACCATCTGCACTTAATTTTCGGCCCTGAGGTCTTTCATTAGCATATGCTAAAGAAGCATAATAAGCCGCACTTGCAATCGCTGAAGCTCCTCGACCTACCGCAATACGTGCCGCGTTCATCATCAAGAACATGTAATGTAATCCTTTGTGCGGTTCACCAACAAGCCATCCTTTACAATCCTCTTTATCACCAAATCCTAGGTGTGTAGTACAATATCCTCGCTGTCCTAATTTTTGAAAATCGGCAACTGTAGTCACATCATTCCATTCCAACCCACCATCTGCGGTAGGTCTGTTTTTTGGAACTACAAATAATGAAATTCCTTTGGTCCCTTTTGGTGCACCTTCAATGCGGGCCAAGACCAGGTGAACAACATTTTCTGTAAAATTGTTATCTCCACCGGAAATAAAAATCTTTTGCCCCGAAATATTGTACGAACCATCATCCGCAGGTGTGGCTTTTGTAACAATATCAGAAAGGGAACTTCCTGCTTGTGGCTCAGTCAAACACATGGTACCACCCCAAACCCCAGACAACATATGACCAACATAGGTTTCTTTTAGTGCTTCATTTCCAAAGTGAATAATCAACTCCGCCGCACCTTGAGTCAAAGCCGGGTATCCTGGCAAATGATTATTTGCTGCATCTAAAATGTAATAGGCAGCTGTCTGCGTCATTAACGGAATTTGCAGTCCACCCATTTCATAATCAAAAGGAGCAGAAATGAGACCCATCTCACCTCCTTTGTACATCATTGTTTTTACTTGTTCATGAACAAATACTTTTCCATCTTTATGGTATGCTGGATTTTCATCCATCTCCTTGAAAAAAGGGAACATCTCCCTGTCTGCAAATTCTTTAACACACCATATAACCGTCAGTTCTTTAACATAAAAATCGCTTTGTTTATTTAAATATTGAAATTCGTAATCCACAAACTTCTGCGCAATTTTCGTAATTTTTTGGCGCTGCTTTTCTATATCTATTCTTCATATTTCAACCTTGATTTTATCTTCGTTGTTGTTGAAAAGCCAACCGGTAAGATCGGCATATTCGACTGCTCACCTCAGTTTCTTGAAAGAGGTAAAAACAAAGTACAAGAAGCTGTTGAACAATACAACTTATTTTTTAAAAACAAATTATTTAACCCAGACGAATACTTCGTCTCACAAACACTTTAATCCAATGGCCGGAATTTTAAAAACCAGTATTAACTTAAGTGAGATACCAAAAGATAAAATTATCGATGGTAAAAAAGGTAAATACCTACCAATCACTATTACAATTAACAATGAAGTAGATAAGTTTGGAAACAACGGATCTGTAATTGTTGAGCAATCAAAAGAAGAAAGAGATGCTAAAGCACAAAAGGTTTATTTAGGCAACGTAAAGGTCCTATGGTCTGATACAGTTATGCCACAACCTGCTCCAAGAGAAGGACA
>JALQZD010000053.1 GCA_023258495.1 Polaribacter sp. | reverse complement strand
GCTGTCAACATAACGGTGCGCAAGGGCGTGCCGTCAATCGTTACGATCACCAATGACGAAATTGATGCCGCTAAGGTCACCATCAGCATCCCTGCACTGCAGCAGATCAATGCAAGCAATGGTGACACTACCGGCAGCACCGTAGACCTAGAGATCGCGGTGTCCTACGCCGGTGGTGCCTACACCACGCTGATCAATAGAACATTATCAAAATCCTCAGCGTATTGTAATGGAGCGATCTCTTCAATTACATCAGTAATATCTTTTATTGTCATATCGTAATAGTATGAATCTCAAAGTTAAGATTTTTAATGTATTTTTATTCTAATGAAATTCATTCGATTTTTATTATTTCCCTTTGCAATTCTTTATGATGTAATTACCAGAGTTCGCAATTGGGCATATGATATTCAGCTTCTTAAATCCAAATCATTTAATATTCCAATTATTGCTGTTGGTAACTTAAGTGTTGGGGGTACAGGAAAAACTCCTATGGTAGAATATTTAGTTGAATTACTGCAGTATGATTATAAATTAGCCATATTAAGTCGAGGGTATCAAAGAAAAACAAAAGGATATATTGTTGCCGATGATTCTAAAACTGCAAATGATGTTGGTGATGAGCCTTTTCAATATTTTTTAAAATTCCCGAACGTATCGGTAGCGGTTTGTGAGAACAGAGTAGAGGGCATACGTAATTTGCAATCACAAAAAAAGCCTGATATTATTTTATTAGATGATGCATTTCAACATCGCAAAGTAAAACCTAATTTTTCTGTTTTACTGACGAAGTACAAAGACCTGTTTATTAATGATTTTTTGTTACCCACAGGGAATCTTAGGGAATCGAAATTAGGTGTGAATCGAGCGGATGTTATTATCGTTACAAAAACAGATCCGACTATTACGGATGATGAAAAGCAACGAATAACGAAACAATTAAGCCAATTTCAAAAACCGATATTTTTCTCCAGCATTCACTATGAAGATAAATTGCAAGGAGCCTCGAATTTTACTGTTAAAGAGCTCATCAATTACAAGGTACTATTACTTACCGGGATTGCTTATCCGGAACCTTTGGCTACTTATCTCATGGATCAGAATATAAATTGTAAGCATTTAAATTATCCGGACCATCATAATTTTACTGAGAAGGATTTGTCGGATATTAGAAGTGCTTTTGATTCAATTTCAGCAGAAAAGAAACTAATCTTAACAACAGAGAAAGATTATGTTCGATTGAATGGAAAAATAGAAGGACTATCTTATCTATCTATAAAATCAACATTCTTAACTGCTGAAGAGGAAGAAAACTTTAATGCTAAACTATTGAGTCATGTGAAACACTAAATTGAAACAGGACTTGTTCTGAGATATATAGAATTGTTTTTGTTTAACTTTGAGTTATGAATACAGTTAGAATTTTCTTTTTCCTCCTTTTTATTAGCAGCTTAACCTTAGGTCAGGAAAGTTTGGATACTATTCCACAATTGAATTGGATTCCAACGTATAAAGAAGCTTTAAAGAGAGCAAAAAAAGAAGATAAACCCGTCTTGATTTACTTCAAAGGGTCCGATTGGTGTGGACCTTGCAAGATTATTGAGAGAGATTTGTTCGGAACTAAAAAATTTACAGATCTGGCAAAATCGGAGTTAATTATGCTTGAGGTAGATATACCTAGAGACATGACGATTTTATCACCAGAAAAGTTAAGAGATAATTTAACGGTGAAACAAAAATATCGAGTTAAGAAATTTCCAACTTTACTATTTGTAAATCATAGGGGAAGAAAAATAGATGTGAAAAGTGGTTATATTCTTACTGAATATTATTTCCCATTTATCCAAAGTGTAATTTATAAGTATAAAAAAAGCTGAATTTTAAATTCAGCTTTTTTTAATTTGTGTTTGATTTGAATTATCTCTGATTTACAACTCTAAACGTTGTTCTACGATTAACCGCATGCTCTGATTCAGAACAAGCAACACCATCTTTACAATTGTTCAATAATCTGCTTTCACCAAATCCTTTAGCGTACAACTGTGACGCATCGATTCGTTTAGAAATTAAATAATCTACAACAGCCTTTGCTCTTCTTTCAGATAAATCTTGATTGTCGCTTTTTGTTCCTCTCATATCCGTATGAGACTCGATAAAAACAGCAAATCCACCTTTTAAGATTGGTAATAAACGAGCATCAATAATTTTCTTTGCCCCGTCATTCAATACGGCACTGGCAAAATCCCAGCTGATTGGCAATGGGTTGTTATCGATTAGCTCACAGTCAACAGCTTTCCAGGAAGTTAATCCTCCTTTTTTAACTAAGATATCTTTTGTGATATTTCTGTAAACGGCAGGAACCACAACTTCCTCAGAACGAGCATCATTTACCAATACCGTTTTCGTAATCGTTTTGTATTCTGGCGGCGTCTGAACGATGGTCGTTGTTGGTCTTTGTACCATTACTCTTCTTTTGTATGATTTACGAACTCCTGGTAATGGAATTTTAATTATTCGAGCATCACTTTGGAGTTTTTGGACGGGTAATGTTCTGAATTCAGCGGGAACCGGTTTGTAACACCAATATCTACAATCATCCGGGTTTGAAGATTCGCAATTCGGCATTTTTTCTGCCATTTCCCATTTAGCTGTGGCGGCTCTAGTTTCTACCGTTTCTGATTCTTGCGTAAAAACGGCATCTTTAACATCTAGCCTAGTACCATCTTCCTTTTCGAAGTATGTGATTTCCTGAGTTCCCCAAACTGCCGGAACAACCAATAATTTCTCCCCAGCTTCTTTTATTAAAACACGTTCTTCCACTGTTCTAAATTGGGCAGGGTAGGTGACAAACTTTTTAAAAGAGGGAGCAACCATTACCCTTACAGCCTCTTTCCGATAAACATCTGGTGTTTTGCATCGAACATAACATTTCCCTGGCTCTGGGTTTTCAGGCAGATCTTGTCCGAAGACTACTACCGCACACAAACCAAATACTAAACTGAAAACAATTTTTTTCATGTGTTTCTGTACATTTAATCTTTATATTTAAAGATAGTTGGACCTCAAAAGTAGTAAAAACATTTAGAAAATAAAGGTTTCGCCTAGATAATTTGGGCTAAAATTTGTTGTAGTAAACACTTTTTAACAATCCCATCGGAAAGCCCTATTTTAGGGACGTAAATACGTTTTGCAGTGCTCCATTTCATGGCAGAAAGAAATATTTTTGTTGCTGGAATAACCACATCTGCACGAACTGGATTCATACCTAATTCAGTAATTTTTTGCTCATAAGTCAGTTTTTTAAGAAATTGATAATGAGCGTTTAAGTAATTGTAAGATATTGAATTACCTTCTGTTCGTCCAGATAATTCTAACAATTTATTGATGTTTCCACCAGATCTAATGAATGCTATTTCTTTATGTTTTTCGTACTGGATTTAATCCAATTTTCGACCTCAGTAAAGATTTCTTTATTTACCGATTTCTTATTGTTTAATTGCCAACAGTCCCCATTTTGAAGGAATCTGAAGTCTTAACTTCTATCACAGATTATTTATGATTTTTTGGAAATTCGATAAGGATTGTTTTTCCATTTTTGATGTTTTTCCAGTGCTTCTCTTTAAACTGGATTCCGATAACTCCACAGGTAGGAACATGGGCAATTGGTTGACTTCCAAATTTATTTACAAACGTATTGATTCCGTGATCGTGGCTAAAAATGATGGCTGATTCAAAGGCATCATCTAATGCTTTTACCGTCTTCACCAAATAGCCATCACTGAAACTGTATAACTGTCTTTTGATTTTTAAATTCGAAAGTGGATATTGAAAATTTTCACAAAAAATCACTCCAGTATGTAAGGCTCTATTGGCAGAACTGGAAAGAAATACATCCGGTTTCTGAAGTCGTTTTGAAAGTATTTTAGACATCAAATGAGCGTCGTTAATGCCTCTTTTTTTGAGTGGTCTATCAATATCAGCAATGCCTTCATATTCCCAAGAAGATTTGGCATGTCTTACAATGTATAGGGTTTTCATTTGAACGACAATATAGGTGTGTAAATATAGAATTTATGGAGCTAATCTTTCCATTTTCCAATTAAAATCTTTTTGGAGTGTATATCGGATTCTGTCGTGCATTCGATTTGGTCTCCCTTGCCAAAATTCGATTGATTCCGGTTTAACAATGAATCCGCCCCAGTGATTGGGTCTCGGTATTTCTTGGTTTTTATATTTGTTTTCAAAAGATTTTAAGTTCTGATCCAATTCCTCACGAGAAGAAACGACACTGCTTTGATTCGACGCCCAAGCACCTAATTTACTGCCATCTGGTCTTGATTCGAAGTACCCATCGGATAAATTTTCTGTAATTTTTTCAGCCTTTCCTTTAATGATGATTTGCTGCTCTAAACTAGGCCAAAAGAAAGATAAACAAACATTTTTATTGCTGGCAATAGCTTTTCCTTTTTCTGAACTGTAATTCGTGTAAAATATGAAACCCTCCCAGGTGAATTTTTTCATAAGGACTACACGGCTTTTTGGGAACCCATCGGTTCCAATGGTTGATAATGTCATTGCATTCGATTCGTCAACAGTATCCGTTTGATCGGCGTTTAGAAACCATTCCTGAAATAATTCAATAGGGTTTTCTGGGCAGTTAGCTTCTAGCAACTCTTTTTTCTCGTAAGATTTTCTGTAATCGCTTAGGTCTTTATTCATTCGAAATTGAATTCATCTTGATATCAGACAAAGATACTTTATAATCTTATAAAAATAAAGCGGAGTCTTTGACTCCGCTTTTGTATTACAACTATAAATCCCCCAAAATACAATTGTAATTTTTTATCTGAATATTATTTTAGTTGTTCCGAAGTTATGTTCGTTGGTCGCGATATTCAACAACATAATTCCTGGAGAAACATTAAAGTTCAAATCAATTTCGTTTTTACCTTCTTGTAAACTTATTTGGCTTCT
>JALQZD010000014.1 GCA_023258495.1 Polaribacter sp. | reverse complement strand
AGACTGTACACGGTTCAGGAATTACAGGTAAAAAATGATAAAAGAAAATCATTCTTATCCTTATATGATTTCTCTACTGATAAAATGATTCAAATTGCAGATCGCGATTTTGATATGGTAAGATATGGGGACGAAGGTGATTCAGATTATGCCGTGATTGGAAACACTACGCCGTATATGTTACAAAGTCAATGGACAGCACAACGGCCTATGGATATGATGCGCGTTGATTTAAAAACAGGGGAGCGTGAGTTATTAGGTAAAATGATTTATGGAGGAAATTCTGTTAGTCCGAAAGGAAATTATCTATATGGGTATTCAAGAAAAGACACCACCTGGTTTACCTACAACCTTAAAACTTTAGAATACAAGGCCTTAACCAAAGGAAAGCAATTTTATAATGAACTTCATGACTATCCCGATGATCCTAGAGGTTATGGTAGTGCTGGCTGGACAGATAATGACGAAAAATTATTGATTTATGATCGATACGACATCTGGGCTTTTCATCCGTCGAGCGGTGCTTCAGTTAATTTAACGAACGGAAGATCAATAAAAAAAACGTATCGATACATTCGGTTAAATAAAGAAGAACGCTTTATACCTACGTCAGAAAATTGGATGTTAAGCACTTTTAATACCGATAATAAGTATGGAGGAATTGCAGTGTATAATTCCAAACGTAAATCGCTGAAACAATTAAAAGAGAGCAATCATATTTATGGAAGTCTAAAATGGGCCAGTAAAGACAAAAAAAATAGAATGATATATACCCGTCAAAACTTTACTGAGTTTCCAAATTATTGGATATCAAATACTTCAATGAAGTCATCGAAGCAGATTACTGATGCTAATCCACAGCAAAACGAATACAATTGGGGGACTGCAGAAATGGTAGAATGGGTTTCTTTAGATGGTCGTCCATTGAAAGGAATGTTGATTAAACCAGAAAATTTTGATCCGAATAAAAAGTATCCAATGATTGTAAACTTTTATGAGAAGAGTTCAGATGGTTTATACAGATATCGAGCTCCATCCTACGGAAGATCCACAATTAATTATCCTTTTTACGCTAGCCGCGGTTATTTAATTTTTAATCCCGATGTATATTACAGAGATGGATATCCAGGTGAAAGCGCATTCAATTGTGTGATTCCTGGAATAACAGCTCTGATTAATAAAGGATTCGTAGACAAAGATAATATCGGAGTTCAAGGACATAGTTGGGGTGGATATCAAATTGCATACTTGGTCACAAAAACAGATATTTTCAAAGCTGCAGAATCTGGAGCACCAGTGCCAAATATGATTAGTGCATATGGTGGAATTCGCTGGTGGACAGGTCTAAGTAGACAATTTCAATACGAACATACTCAAAGTAGAATCGGAGGAACGCCTTGGGAGTATCCGCAGCGATATGTTGAAAATTCACCAATTTTCAATATTGATAAAATCAATACACCACTATTAATTATGCATAATGATGCTGATGGTCATGTGCCTTGGTATCAAGGTATTGAGTTCTTTGTAAGCCTTCGTAGATTAGGAAAACCATCATGGTTCTTAAATTACAATGGTGAGCCTCACTGGCCTTTAAAAATGCAAAATAGAGTTGATTTCAATATTCGTATGGCGCAGTTCTTTGATTACTATTTGAAAGGGGCTTCAAAACCCATGTGGATGGAACGCGGTGTGCCAGCTATTGAAAAAGGGATTAATCAAGGATATGAATTAATTAAAGAAGATAAATAATACATCTATGAAACTATTTTTATCAAAATTTAGCGTACTTATTCTCTCTTTAGCTACAGGAGCTTTATCAGCACAAGATTTTAGTGCTTTAAAATATAGGACTG
>JALQZD010000389.1 GCA_023258495.1 Polaribacter sp. | reverse complement strand
GTATTTCATTGAAGGAGTGAATCTTAGGGTGAAGGACTATCCTTTTTCAACAAAAGAAAACTATCAGAAATTCACGGTTATTCTAGAGGATGATGATCCCATCATCTTTTACAAAAGCAATAAGTCTGGCAGATGGTGGATTGAGATTAATGTAATCTCTAATAATAAATACAAAAGACATGCGTTAATACCATGTACTTACAAGGACTATGAGGAAGCTATGAATCAAAATATTCCTGACCGTTGGTACAAAGCCATGAGAAAAATGGTATAAATGAAAATAATTCGATGTAAACAATTTGAAGGTTGTATCTTAGCGAAAAAATACACGTTAACAAACTTTATAGCAAACGCGCTTATTATATGAGAAAAGTAGCACTATTAGCACTAGTACTAACATTATTTTACAGTTGTGGCTCAAATGATAGAGGAGAATTAGTAGGTGTTAAGGCCAAGAAAAAGTGGTTTTCTGAAAAGCCTTACGGAATGGTTTTAATTCCGGGGGGTTCGTTTACTATGGGGAAGCAAGATCAAGACTTACTTGGTAATTTAAATTCACCCCCTAAAACAGTTTCTGTAAGACCCTATTACATGGATGAAACCGAAGTGACAAACAATGAATATAAAGAGTTTGTAAATTGGGTTAGAGATTCAATTGTTAGAACAAAACTAGCTTATCAACAAGAATTTGCGGCTCTAGGAGCAGATCCTGGAACGGATTTAACTGGAGGAATTCATGAATTTGCCTTCAAAGTTTCAGATACTACAGATTTATCTCCTTATGACAAATATATGTATGAAAATTACTATCAGTTCGATACCATTAAGCCATTGAACTGGCAGCCAGAAATTCTTTGGAACAAACAAGAGTTCCCCGATGCTGATTATGTTGAGGTGATGGATTCTTTGTTCATCTCTAAAGAAGATGCCATTGATGGTGTTCGTACATTTAAAACAAGTTTACTGAATTACAGATATTCTTGGTTCGATAGAGATCAGGCTGCTCGAAAGGGTGGTAAACGAAAGGATTTCGTTCAAACGGAACTGTTAAATGTTTATCCAGATACTACGGTTTGGGTAAAAGATTTTAACTACTCCTATAACGATCCAATGCATCAGGACTATTTTTATCACCAGTCCTACGGTGAGTATCCTGTGGTTGGCGTAACTTGGGGTCAGGCCAATGCATTTTGTAACTGGCGTACCAAAAAGAAAAATGATTACTTAAGAGGCAAAAGAAATGCTGTTCAAGTGCCTAACTTTAGACTACCAACAGAATCAGAATGGGAATATGCAGCGAGAGGCGGATTGCAATTTACAACCTATCCTTGGGGTACAGGAAGTACCACAAGTGATCGCGGATGTTTCTTAGCGAACTTTAAACCTGTTCGTGGAAACTATTCTGTTGATGGAGCGTTGTATACTGTAGAGGCGAAATCATACAATCCAAATGATTATGGATTATACAATATGGCAGGGAATGTCTCCGAATGGACAAATTCTGCTTACAATCTTTCTTCATATTATATGGGGTCAACAATGAACCCGAATGTTGAAGATAGAAACAATCAACGAAAAATAATTAGAGGGGGTTCTTGGAAAGATGTTGCTTACTTCCTAGAAGTGAGTTCAAGAGATTATGAATATGCAGATTCTGCTAGAAGTTATATTGGCTTCAGAACTGTACAAGATTACGTGGGAACAACAAACAAATAATTATAAAAAGTCAAATTAAACATGGCACAGTCAAAATCATCAAAGAAATTGTTTAACATGGCCTACGGGCTTGGAGCAACCGTTGTAATTTTAGGCGCATTATTTAAAATTCAACACTGGGATTATGGTTCAGAAATATTAACAATAGGTATGATTGTAGAAGCAATCGTTTTTGCCATTTCAGCTTTTGAACCTGTTGAACAAGAATTAGATTGGACGAAAGTGTATCCTGAATTAGGAGAGGATGGTATCGGTACCGAAACTTCTCAAGGATTATTATCTCAAAAACTAGACAACTTATTACAAGAGGCAAATATCGATTCAGAATTAATGCAGAGCTTAGGAAATAGCATGAAGAATTTCCAGGGAGCGGCAGAAGGATTAACCGCTGCATCAGAATCAATTTCCTCTACAAACAAATACAACGAGCAGGTATCTTTAGCTGCCGTTAATATGGAATCCTTAAATAAATTGTATCAAACACAAATGGAAAATGCAGCACAACAAGCTGAATTAAATTCATCTGTGGTTGAAAATACAGAGCGTTTAAAAGAACAAATGGATTCATTGGCCAAAAACTTATCTTCATTAAATGGAGTGTATGGTGGAATGCTTTCTGCAATGACCAACCGATAATCGAAGTAAGTTTAACCATTAAATAAGAGTAAATGGCGTCAGGAAAAATTTCTCCAAGGCAGAAAATGATTAACCTTATGTATCTGGTGTTCATTGCAATGTTAGCAATGAATATGGATAAAGAGGTTTTATCTGCATTTGGATTATTGACAGAAGAATTAAAGTTGAGCAACACTTCGACTAGTGCGAAGAATGATGCTGCCTACGAGGGGTTAAATACCCTCGCACAAGAACAGGCCGCAAAGTATTTACCGCTTAAGGAAAAGGCCGACAAAATAAAATCACTTTCATCTGAATTCTATTCCTATTTAGAGGATTTAAAATCTAAAATGACAGAGGCTATTGAAGATATTACTGATTACACTGCCATGGATAAGCCAGATTTCTTAGATGAATACTTTTTTAGAGGAGATGGTTTAAAGCCGGAAGGACAAGAATTTGTAGATAAGATGAATAACTTCAGAACTGAGGTTAGTGCTGCTTTAGGTGGTGAGTTTAAAGATTTAGAAAAGATTGTTGCCGATCGATTTAATACAGATCAGCACGAGAATAAGGATGGTAAAATGATTGACTGGTTGGATTATCGCTATAAGGGGTATCCATTAGTAGCTTCGTTAACCAACCTAACCCAAATTCAGGCGAACATCATCAATACAGAGAGTGATGTGCTTTCTACTTTATTGCAAGGAGAGTTAAAAAGCCAGGTTTCTTTATCCAACTATAAAGGTATCCCTGCTTTGGATAAGACTGCTTATTTTGCTGGTGAGCGTGTTACTGGAAAAATAGTATTGGGAAGGTACGATGCAACCATGGTTCCAGATAAAGTAACCTTGAACGGAAGAGCTTATACCAATATTAAAGATGGACAGGTAATTATCGATATGCCTGCCGGAAATGTTGGCCCACATGATATTAAAGGTGTTATCTCATTTACAGAAAACGGCGAAACTGTGGATGTACCGTTTGAAACAACCTATTCTGTAATTCCAGAACCTAACAGTGCTGTAGTTTCTGCAGATAAGATGAATGTGGTGTATCGTGGTTTAGATAACCCAATCTCAGTTTCACTTCCAGGAGTTGGAGCGAATAACTTAAAAGTGTCTGCTACCGGCGGAACATTAACTGGTTCGGGAGGGAAATTCATTGCGCGACCGGGGTCAGCAAACAACTTAACGGTAAATGTTAGTGCTCGTTTGAGTAGTGGGAAAACAGTAACCTCTGCAAAAACATTCAGAATTAAGGATATTCCACCAGCTATGGGTACCGTTCGTAATCAATTTGGTACAGTTCGTATGCCAAAATCGGGATTATCGAATACGCCAATCGGAGCGGCATTACCAGATTTTGCTTTCGATTTAAAATTGAGAGTGACAAGTTTTAAAGTAAAAGTTCCAGGTCAATTGACAATAATTGTGAACGGAACGAGTTTAAATGCGAAAGCGAAACGTGCATTAGCGAAAGCCAGAAGAGGTGATATTATCAATATTTATGATATCAAAGCAGTGGTTTCTAACAATGCATCGTACAAGTTAAAAAAGGTATTACCAGTTAATATAGAGTTGACGAATTAAAAATAAAATTATGGTTAAGAAGGGTTTATTGTTTTTATTCGCCTTGATGATCACAGGTTATGTCAATGGCCAGGCCAATATTCTAAATGCAAAGACTGCAAAAGAGATCAATAAGAAATCTGCAGAGCAACTTGCGGTAGATAAGGACGGTCCGTTACCTTACGGTTACGTGAGTGAAAGAGACGTGATGTGGTCTAAAGTAGTTTGGGAATTTATCGACCTAAACCAAAAGATTAATTTACCATATTACTTCCCAATTGATACGACAAATATTGATTCAAACAGAAGATCATTATTTGATACATTGATTAAGGGAATTAAAAAAGGTAACATTGATGAGGTATATTCTGATTCCTTTTTCTCTTCGAAAATCACTCAGGAAGATATTGATTCTCGTTTGGTAAACATTAGAGAAGAGAGTGGATATAGAGATACGTTCAGAATTCAAACTCAGGATGTGGAGGGTTATATGGTGAAAGGGATGTGGTATTTTGACAAACGTCAGGGTGAATTGAAATATCGTATGCTAGCTCTAGCTCCAATGGGTAAGGATGTTCAGACTTTAGGAGTTCAGGATATCGAAGACGAAGAATTATATGAGTTATTCTGGGTGTTCTATCCGGATGCAAGAGAGGTGTTGCATGAGGCAAAAGTGTTTAATCCACAGAATGCAACCATGCCAATTTCGTTTGATCACTTGTTAAATGCTCGTCGTTTTAGTGCTGTAATTGTACGCGAAGAAAACGTATATGGGAACAGAGCGATTTCTGATTATGTTCGCGGAAATTCATTATTCCAATTGTTGGAAGCGAATAAAATCAAAGAAAGCATCCGAAACAAAGAAATGGATATGTGGAATTATTAAAATTCGACACACAACATAATTTAAGCGTTCTAATTTTTAGGACGCTTTTTTTTGAACTAGATTTATAAAATGAAAGTCGATTATATCATCGTGGGTTTAGGATTGGCAGGAATCGCATTTGCCGAAACCTTGACCAATCATAAAAAGTCATTTGTTGTTTTTGAAGATGATTCCCAGACCTCTTCGAGAACTGCTGCTGGCGGATATAATCCGGTTATTCTTAAGCGATTTACACCGGTTTGGAACGGTAGGGAGCAAATTGAATTTGCGCTTCCATTTTATAAAAAA
>JALQZD010000362.1 GCA_023258495.1 Polaribacter sp. | reverse complement strand
ATAATACCTGTTAATAGAGTAGTAATGTTGGCATCAATAATAGCTGATAAAGCTCCTTTGATACTGAATCCTTCCTCAATCGATTGTTTTAATCCTTTTTTCTTGAATAATCCTTCTTTGATACGCTCGAAAATAATAACGTTTGCATCTACCGACATACCGATTGTTAAAATGATACCGGCAATACCAGGTAAGGTAAGAACAGCATTAAATGATGCTAAGATTCCGAAAATAAACAAGATGTTTACGGCCAATGCTACATCAGCATAAATACCAGCCTTTCCGTAGTATAAAAACATCCATAATAGTACCAATACAATGGCTAATCCGAATGACAAGAAACTCGCATCAATCGCTTCCTGACCTAAAGATGGACCAACAACTTCTGCTTCGATAATTCTGGCAGCAGCAGGTAATTTACCAGCTTTTAATACTGTTGCAATATCTTTTGCTTCTTCAATGGTCATAGCCCCTCCAGAGATTGAAGTTCTTCCTCCTGTGATTGCTTGATTTACAGATGGTGCCGTATATACATAGTCATCTAAAACAACGGCAACGAAATTACCTACGTTTTCAGAAGTAAGCTTCGCCCATTGTTTTGTTCCAACGCTATTCATAGTCATGCTCACTTCTGGCTTGTTCAATTGATCAAACACTTGCGCAGCATCTAAAATAACGTCTCCTTCAATTTCTGGTTTATCGTTTCTGTTTCCTTTGATCGCATATAATGAGATAAATTCATCATCGCTATTTGCTGCGTTAGTAGACTTATAATCCCAAAGGAATTTTACGTACTTAATATTGTTTGGAAGTAAGGCTTTGATTTCTTTTTTCTTTAATAAAGCGTTTACTGTTGCAGTATCCGAAACTTTAGCCTGCGCAACTAGAGAACTTAATTGCTGCTGATTCTGAGCAACATTTGGGAATAAATAGGTGAAAAGATTTTTCTGAACCTTAGTTGAATCCGTAGTTTCACCTAAAAGGTCATCGATATCATCTTTCTTTATTGAATCTTTCTTAGTTTCAACTTCGGTTTCGTCTTTTAAGAATTCAGCAACTTTGGTGTTTGCTTCGAAGAAAAAACTCTGGACATCAGCATTTGTATATACTTCCCAGAACTGTAATTCAGCCTTGCTTGTGATTAGTTTAGTTACACGCTCAATATCTTTAGCTCCTGGTAATTCAATTTGAATTCTTCCGGAGTTTCCAATTCTTTGGATGTTTGGTTGAGTGACACCGAACTTATCAATTCTACTGCGTAATACTTCAAAAGCAGTTCCAATAGAACTATTGATTTCTTCTTGTAAGGTTACTTTTACAGTTTCGTTGTCTTCGTTGAATTCGATTTTATCACTTAACGCTTTTGTACCGAAAATAGTAGGATCACTTAATTTGGTTTCACCAGCGATTTTTTCAAATTCCTCATAAAATAAGTCTAAGTAGGTAGCATTACTATTTTTTAATCTGGCATCTGCTGCTGTTAAAGCCTGGTTGAAAACTTCATTTTTAGACTCGTTAGACAATCCGATAAGAACCTCTTTAACAGAAACTTGTAAGATAGCGTTGATACCACCCTTTAAGTCAAGTCCAAGATTCATTTCTTTGTCTCTTACGTCATTGTAGCTGTATTGTGCAAATCCTAAATCAATGATTTCTTTGTTGGCAACACTGTCAAGATATTTATCTTCCAACATTGCTTTCTTACGAACATCATTATCACCAGCTTTTGAAACCGCGTA
>JALQZD010000270.1 GCA_023258495.1 Polaribacter sp. | reverse complement strand
GGCATGGTATTTTCCGAAACCTATGTCAATTTTGGATTCTTTTTTATTTTCAACAATTACCTCATCAACTTCTGGTGATTTTCTTTTAATGGTAAAGGTTTTCGTTGATGTTGCTTGCTTAATATCGCTTGCTTTTACAATCAAATCATTTTTACCGTATTTAAGCGGAACACTTGCCACGAACTCACCATTCTCTGATACATTTGCTTCAACTCCATTCACCATAATTTCAAATATACCATCTGGATCTGTAGCCTTGCCTCGTACGGTAATTCGTTTAGTTTCGACAATTTTGAAGCCTCTTTTTAATTCAACCATTGGTTCTGTTATAACAACAATGGGTGGGTCATTGTACGAAGATTTTGTTTGGTACTTAATATTTAAGTTATCAACAACAATCTTCTGCTTGAAATAGACGGTATAACCAAATTTATTTCCAAAGAAAGGTTCAAAGGGTGCTTCATTCATATACTGTCCATTAATATAGAATCGGATGAGACTTCCGTGTTTCTCTATTTTAATTTTGTTGGTAGCTCCAGCACCTGTTCTAATAGCGTCATTACTTGTAAACGGAATGATTTTCGTGTAGTTATCATTATCAAATTTTCGATACAAATAACTTCCGCTGGTACTGATTAAGAAACTGTATTCATTGCTTGAATTTTTTCTTCCGAAGGTGATACCGTATAGTCCACTTGCGTCTGATAGCGGAGTGCTAATTGAGGTTTCAATTACGAAATCTTTTTGTGTATCGATATCAACATCACGACTCACAAAGATTCCACCTTTTTTCTTTCTATCAATGGTTAATCGACCTCCATTTAATTTGGTGCTATAGTTATCAAAATCACCAGTATACCATCCGTTGTTATTACTGTAGAAGTTTTCAACTAAAGGGAGTTTTAATACCTTATTATTGGTGTAATTATTTGTGTTGGAGCTGGTATTATATTTTACTCTGAGGTAGTCTACACCAATTTTTTGTTTATTGTAAACGACATAACCGATTTGATTTCCATAAAAAGGTTCAAATTCTGTTTGAAACACAAAATTGCCATTAATGTAAAATTTATAGTAATCATTGTCTTTCTTTACTTTAAGAACATTGGATTTTCCATTCCCTGTTTTCACATAAGAAGATTTTATCCATTTCTGGATAAGCTGTTCCTCGTCATTGACGATTCGAACTACCTTAAAATATCCGGTCGATGCTATATAAAACCGAAATTCTCCAGTATCGTTCTTTCCAAACATTAGGCCGTAACCATAATTGTTGACTCCACTAATTTTGTCAATTTTAGTTTCTATTTCAAAGTTTCGGTTATCATCAATGGTTTTTGTGATATTGCCCGACCATCCTTTCGTATCTCGCTTATGATCAATGTAATATTTACCATTAGAAACACTGAATGTTTTTACATTGTCATTTACGATATACCAATCATTGGAATTGTCATTAAACTGATCGCTAAAATGGAATCCAGAATCTGAATAGGTATAATTTTTGATTGTATCTTCGTCCTCTTTATTGTCCAAGTATCTCATACT
>JALQZD010000266.1 GCA_023258495.1 Polaribacter sp. | reverse complement strand
GCTACCTTACCATAATCTCCCTCTCGTTCAGCTCGTTCTGCCTCTAATTTGAAGTTTTCAATAGCTAACTTAGTATTCTGAATTTCATCAACAATTGATTTCTCAGCCTTCCACTTTGCATTTAATTCGCTGCGTTCTTCTTTCAGATTGGCTAAATCAGATCGTAAGGACTTTAATTTAACCTCGTCTTTTTCTCGCTTAATGGCCTCGATTTCAATTTCTAGCTGCATTATTTTACGATCTAAAACATCTAATTCCTCTGGTTTAGAATTGATTTCCATTCGAAGTTTGGACGCTGCTTCATCCATTAAATCTATGGCTTTATCGGGTAAAAAACGATTCGTGATATAACGTTGTGATAATTCAACAGCTCCAATAATTGCGTCATCTTTAATTCGCACTTTGTGGTGCGTTTCATACTTCTCTTTAATTCCCCGAAGAATTGAAATAGCACTTTCAGTATCGGGTTCATCAACCAATACCTTTTGGAATCGTCGTTCTAAAGCTTTATCCTTTTCAAAATACTTTTGATATTCATCTAAGGTTGTGGCTCCAATTGCTCTCAATTCTCCACGGGCTAATGCAGGCTTTAATATGTTTGCAGCATCCATAGCGCCTTGTCCGCCTCCTGCACCAACAAGGGTATGAATTTCATCTATAAACAAGACGATATCACCATTAGAGGTAGTAACTTCCTTGATAACCGATTTTAGACGTTCTTCGAACTCTCCTTTATATTTTGCTCCAGCGATTAAGGCTCCCATATCTAAAGAATAAATTAGTTTATCCTTCAAATTTTCTGGTACATCTCCATCAACAATTCGATGTGCAAGTCCTTCTGCTATGGCAGTTTTACCCGTACCTGGTTCTCCAACTAGGATCGGATTGTTTTTAGTTCTTCTCGACAAGATTTGAAGCAATCGTCTTATTTCCTCGTCACGACCAATAACAGGATCTAATTTTCCGTCCATGGCCATTTGATTCAGGTTATTCGCATATTTTTCAAGCGAATTATAGGTTTCTTCAGCACTTTGTGAAGTTACGCGTTCACCTTTACGCAACTCCTGAATGGCTGCTTTAAGATTCAGCTCTGTTACTCCTTGATCTTTTAAAACCTGAGCAATAGCACTTTTAGATTTAAAAATAGCGAGTAAAATGTGCTCAATAGAAACAAAGTCATCTTTCATTTCCCGAGCTACAAGATTTGCCTGATTAATCGTTTTACCAGCTTCTCGAGATAACATCAATTCAGCTCCACTAACCTTAGCAAAACTCTTTAATTGGTTCTCCACAATAGCATTAACAACCTGTTCATTTACCCCTAACTTTTTAAATATAAAAGGTAACACATTAGCATCAACTTCGATTAATGCTTTATAAATGTGCTCATTTTCAATTTGATGATGACCAAATCCTTGAGCAATTATCTGTGCTCGTTGAATGGTCTCTTGTGATTTAGTTGTATAATTATTTAAATTCATTTCCTACAATTTTAATACACTGTCTATTCATCAAAAGAAGTACCAGCGGAAAAAACATCAGAATAAAAGACAAAATGTCTTGTAAAATCTATTCGTTTCTGCCTTTTTGACTTGTTTTATACTTTATTTTTGTAGCATGATGTTTTTCAAATCAAGAGGATCAGCTAGTTCTGATAATAATCAATTCATTCCACTCGTTTCAATGGACACCCTAGACGAGATTGAAACAAAATCTCAATTGAAACCTGTGCTTATTTTCAAACACTCAACACGTTGTGGAATAAGTAGTATGGTATGGAAACGCTTTCAATCAGCAGTGAAAGAATATGAGGGTCAAATGGAATGTTATTACCTTGATTTATTATCGTTCAGGGAGATCTCAAATGCTATTGCTTCGAGGTATGATATTGTGCATCAATCACCCCAATTGATTGTAATTAATAATGGGGTAGCAATAGCACATAACTCACATTATGATATCTTAGAAATAAATTTTCAAAGATTTGTGTAACTAAAAGTTGCACTCAACTTGGTTTATGTCGTATTTTTGATGCTTAATTATTTTAAAGTTGAGCAAACCAAAAATAATAGAAAAAGTATCCGAGAAAGAACTATACGACTATCAAAAAGTCGCAATTCAAGAAATTTTCACTTGCTTTAAAGATGCCCTAGAAAATTATCACCTCTTGTTTCAACTCCCAACTGGTGGTGGGAAAACAGTAATTTTCTCTGAAATTACAAGGCGATATCTCAATGAGTATAAAAAGAAAGTCCTTGTACTTACCCATAGAATCGAGTTAAGTAAGCAAACCAACAAAATGCTTACAGAGTTCGGGGTTCCTAATAAAATAATTAATAGCACAGCCAAATTAGACGATCAAAACGAATATAATTGTTTTGTTGCTATGGTTGAAACCTTGAACAATCGTTTAATTGATGAGAAATTTGATATAACCGATATCGGATTAGTGATTGTCGATGAGGCGCACTACAACTCATTTACCAAAATTTTTAAATTTTTTAGTAATTCCTTCTTTTTAGGTGTTACTGCCACTCCGCTAAGTTCAAATATTAAGCTTCCAATGTACAAAAACTACGATGAGTTAATTGTAGGGGAGTCCATCAAAGAATTAATCAATAATGGGTATCTCGCTAAGGCAAATTTATTTTCCTATAATGTTGGATTGACTTCATTAGAGGTTGGTGCCAATGGTGATTATACCGTAAAATCATCGGAAGATTTATATACCAACACAACCATGCTATCTAAGCTTGTAGCGGCTTACGAGGAACGAATTAAAGGCAAAAAGACCCTAATATTTAATAATGGTATTAATACCTCTATTCAAGTGTATTATGCCTTCAAGAAAGCTGGATATCCGATTGCTCACCTCGATAATACCAATACTAAAAAAGAGCGTGAGTTAATTTTGAAGTGGTTTAATAAAACTCCAAATGCGATTATTACTTCGGTAAGTATATTAACAACCGGATTTGATGAACCAAGTATTGAAGCGATTATGTTGAATCGAGCTACAAAATCACTTACGCTATATTATCAGATGATTGGACGTGGTTCTCGAATTTTTGGAGAAAAAAACACTTTCGATGTTATTGATTTAGGGAACAACTTTTACAGATTTGGACCATGGAGTGCCGAATTGGATTGGCAAAAAATGTTCAAATCACCCGATTTCTATTTGGATAGCATTCTTTCTGATGAGGAAATCGAAAGTAATTTCAGATATGAGTTTACCCCTGAAGTACTAGAGGCTTTTGCAAATTCTGAGGACTTAACCTTCGATATGAAAAAAACGTATGTCAGTACTATTCGCGCTGGAGAATCTTCAAAACGGGTTTTGGAAAAATCTATGGCACATCACGCAAAATTATGCGTTGAGAATAGCGAAGATGTATTTGACGCTTTAATTCTATCAAGGCTATTAAACGAAGAAATTGACGATCGAATCAATAGGTATTCGAAGTGTATCTCTAAAAGTACACACAATTTTGTGGCTTGGTTGAAAGATGATTATAAGAAAAAGCTCAAGACTTATATTCGTAAAAATTTCGATGACATTCAGGCTGAATTAAATTCATCAAAATAATTTTCTTTTTTTGATTTCGTATTTCTCCATTGATTTATTTCGTAATAAAAATTAATTACAGTGAGAAGAGTTATTGTAGAATATTCGAAACTTACGAGAGATATTCTTGATTTACTGGTAGAGAAATATCCAGATGGATATGACTACGAAGACATTATTTCTTTTAAAAATGCCAAAGGAGAAACTGTCAAAGCTATTGAAGTTCGAACAGAGGACACCATGTACTTGGTTAAGATCAGTTCGAAACTGGAACAAACCATGGAAGATTACCTAGATGACGAAGACTCATTTGATGACAATGACGATTTTGAGGGAAACCTTCCTGAAGAAAATTAAGTTTAAAAAAAAGGAGCTCGTTGAGCTCCTTTTTTTTATAATTTCGCCGGTAATACTTTACCTGAACATTCTCCAAATCCAATTCGGACTTTTTCATTTTTACAATGAGCGCGCATGATTACCGTATCGTGATCATTAATAAATTTTCGTTCAGTACCATCTTTTAACTTTAATGGTTTTTGACCTTTCCAAGTTAATTCAAGCATAGAACCATAACTGTCTTCCGTTGGTCCCGAAATGGTCCCTGACCCCATCATATCTCCAGATTCTACAGGACAACCATTTACCGTATGATGCGCCAATTGTTGTGCAATGGTCCAATACATGTATTTGAAATTCGATTGACAAACCACGGTCTCACCCCCGTCTTCTGTTTTGATCGCAGCTTCCAAATGAATATCAAAACTTCCTTTCCCATCATGTTGTAAGTAGGGAAGTGGTTTCGGATTCTGTTTCGGGTTTTCCACTCTAAATGGTTCTAACGCATCAAGGGTCACAATCCAAGGTGATATGGTAGAAGCAAAGCTTTTCCCAAGGAATGGACCTAAAGGCACATATTCCCAAGCTTGAATATCTCTTGCCGACCAGTCATTAAATTGAACAAGACCGAAAATATATTCTTCAGCTTCTTCAATTGGAATGCGTTCACCTAAAACATTGGCATCAGTAGTGATAAAAGCCATTTCCAATTCAAAGTCTAATAATCTGGTTGGACCAAATCCTGGGGTTTTACTTCCTTCCGCAGGACGCATTTGTCCAACAGGTCTTCTCACTGGAGTGCCAGAAGGTACGATAGAAGAACTTCTTCCATGGTATCCAATAGGAATATGCACCCAGTTTGGTAATAAGGCATTTTCTGGGTCTCTAAATAATGAACCTACATTCGTAGCGTGTTCTTTGCTCGCATAGAAATCTGTATAATCACCAACAGCAACCGGAAGTAACATTTCAACTTCATCAATTCGAAAAATGATTTTGTCTTTATGTTCCGGGTTATCTCTTAGTTTTCCATTTTTAACGTCAAATACGTCAGCTATACGATTACGAACCAATCGCCACGTCTTTCGTCCATCAGCAATAAAATCATTTAAATTGTCTTGCAAAAAAATGTCATCCGTTAATGGAATACCTTCAAAATAACCTAATTGATGAAATGCACCAAGGTCGATGGCGTAATCTCCAATTCTACTTCCAATAGTAATGATATCATCTCTTGTGATAAAAACACCAAAAGGAATATTTTGAATTGGGAAGTCTGAGTTTTCATCGACTTTTAACCAAGATTTTCGGTTCGGATGGTTGGCTGTAATTTTCATTTGTATTTTAGCTATTATAATTTCAAATCTAATTTTTTTTTAACAGTTTCAAAATAAAAAATAAAGAATAATTCAATTTTAACATACTATTTTTATTGATTCATCAAAAAGTAGAAATTGTTTATAATTTTGGATAAACTCTTTCGAATCACTTCTATCTATTTCCTTATTTTTGAACCTTTAAAATTTGATTCAAATGCAAAGAGATAGCGAGATTTTTGATTTAATTGAACAAGAAAAGAACAGACAACTTTACGGATTAGAATTAATTGCTTCAGAAAACTTTGTGAGTGACCAGGTGATGGAAGCCCAAGGTTCTGTTTTAACCAATAAATACGCAGAAGGTTATCCGAATAAAAGATACTACGGTGGTTGTGAAATTGTTGATCAAGTAGAGCAATTGGCTATCGATCGCGCCAAGGACTTGTTTGGTGCAGAATATGCAAATGTTCAACCGCATTCTGGATCTCAAGCGAATACAGCTGTTTTTGCAGCATGCCTTAAACCAGGAGATAAAATTTTAGGTTTTGATCTTTCCCATGGAGGACATTTAACCCACGGTTCGCCTGTAAATTTTTCAGGTAAATTATACAATCCTGTTTTTTACGGAGTAGAGAGAGATACAGGTGTATTAAATTATGATAGCATTCAGGAAATCGCCTTAAAAGAAAAACCTCAAATGATTATTGCAGGAGCTTCTGCATATTCAAGAGATATCGACTTTAAACGATTTAGAGAAATTGCAGATAGCGTTGACGCCTTATTACTCGCCGATATTTCTCATCCATCTGGATTGATTGCCAAGGGAATTTTAAATGACCCATTACCTCATTGTCATATTGTAACCACAACAACTCACAAAACTTTAAGGGGACCAAGAGGTGGAATGATTCTGGTTGGCAAAGATTTTGAAAATCCATTCGGTTTAACGTTGAAAAACGGAAACTTGAAGAAAATGTCAACCTTATTAAATGGTGCCGTTTTTCCAGGAAATCAAGGAGGTCCATTAGAGCATGTAATCGCTGCTAAGGCTATTGCATTTGGTGAAGCACTTACCGATGAGTTTTTACATTATCAAGTTCAGGTAAAGAAAAATGCCGCGGCAATGGCGAAAGAATTTGTTGCAAAAGGATATGACCTAATTTCTGGCGGAACAGATAACCACTGTATGTTAATTGATTTACGTAACAAAAATATTTCTGGTAAAGACGCCGAAATTGCTTTAGGTGTTGCCGATATCACTGTCAACAAGAATATGGTACCTTTTGATGATAAATCACCATTTGTAACTTCTGGTATTCGTATTGGAACACCAGCTGTAACTACAAGAGGCTTAAAAGAAGATGATATGGTATCCATCGTGAATTATATCGATGAAGCCATTTTAAATGCATCAAGCGAGCATAAATTGAAATCTGTTGCAGAAAAAATCCATCAATTAATGGGAGACAGACCCTTATTCGCCTACTAAAAAATATTTCGAGAAGATAAAGGGTACTTTACACAACGAGATCAAGAAGTGTATCCATTTATTTTAGCCATCATTTTCGTTGGCTCGATCCAAAATATTCTCTGGCAGTGCCTTTTTAGCTTTTGCCCCCATTTTCTTTAATTTTTCAACACTTACAATAAGATTACCGCGGCCTTCAACCAGTTTGTTCATAGCATTTGAATACTCTTTTTTAGAATCATCAATACGTTTACCAACGGCAAT
Source organism: Polaribacter sp. (assembly GCA_023258495.1). Classification (GTDB taxonomy): domain Bacteria; phylum Bacteroidota; class Bacteroidia; order Flavobacteriales; family Flavobacteriaceae; genus Polaribacter. Next base: position 6,394 of record JALQZD010000266.1, on the reverse strand, counting down.
CAAATCTTGCAACAATCCGTTGAACTTATCATATAAAGCTCCAGCTTGTCGCGCAATTTCAATAGCATTTCGTTGTTGCTTCTCATTCGTCCACATCGTATCAATCGTCCGTAAGGTTGCTAGAAGGGTAGAAGGAGTTACAATGACAATATTCTTCTCGAAAGCTCTATTATAAATGGATGTGTCTTCATTTGTAGCGACAGAAAATGCAGTTTCTATGGGAACAAATAACAACACAAAATCTGGTGATTCTATTTCATATAAATCTTCATATTTCTTTGCACTCAATTGTTCAATATGACGCTTAAGAGAATTTAAATGTTCTTTTAAATGCGTACCGCGGAGGTTTTCATCCTCCTCATTAATATATTGCTCATAAGCAGTTAAAGAAACTTTAGAGTCAATAATCATTTTTTTACTATCCGGTAAATGGATGACTACATCCGGTAGAACGCGTCTTCCACCATCCTGAACAAAACTTTGCTGAACAAAATATTCTCTATCTTTTTCTAATCCTGATTTTTCTAAAACTCGTTCCAATACCAATTCACCCCAATTCCCTTGAGATTTGGAATCCCCTTTTAATGCTTTGGTAAGGTTGATCGTTTCCTTACTCATTTGCTGATTCATTTGTTTTAAATTTTCCAATTGCGTTTTTAAAGCCGATTGGAACCCAGCTCTTTTTTCGTCGCTATCTGTAACTTTCTTCTCAAAACTTTGAATTTTCTTCTCTAAAGGTTCGAGGATGTTTTTAATATTCTCTTTGTTCTGATTGGTAAATTTGGTAGCCTTTTCATCTAGTATTTTATTCGCTAAATTCTCGAATTCTTTTGTGAATTTCTCCTGTAAATTTTCAATTTCAGTTCTATTTTCCTCTAGTTTTTCGCGAAGGTTTTTAAGTTGTTCCTCTAGACTTGTATTCTTGGTAATGAGTTGTTCTTTCTCTCTTTGAATGAATTTGATTTCATCTTGTAATTCTCCTTTGTCTTTAGTTAATTGTTGATTATTTTGATGTAATTGGTTGATTCGTTCCTCCAAACGAGATTGTTCTCTTTGAAACGCAGTGAACTCCTTACTGGCATTCATTTTTGCTAAAAGTCTACCAATTATCAATCCAATTCCTAGCCCTAAAAGTAGTATTAATAAGTAAATTACAGATTCATCCATCATATCAAATTAAGTCCTTAAATTTATCATTTTTATATAGAGAATGAAAGCATTTGCACGATTTATACTCTCCACAATTTTAGGATGGAAAATGGATGAATTACCAACGGATATCAAAAAATATGTAATCATCGCTGCACCGCACACGAGTTGGGTTGATTTTCCGATTGCCATGCTCTACAGAGTAGCAACGGGCGTGATGGTACATTATGTAGGTAAAGATTCACTGTTTAAGGGTCCATTCGGATTTTTATTTAGAAAATTAGGTGGCTTTCCTGTTGATCGCAGCTCCAACAACAATACCGTTGATTTTATCGTAAGTAAATTCAATGCTTCAGAAAATTTTAAATTAGGACTTTCGCCTGAAGGAACACGTAAAAAAGTAGATAAATGGAAAACAGGATTTTATTTCATTGCGAAAGGAGCAGGTGTACCTGTAGTTATGGCTACATTAGATTTTGGCAATAAGTACATTAAAGTTTCTGAACCTTTTTATCCAACTAGCAATAAAGATAAAGATTTCGAATTCATGAGAGGGTTTTTCAAAAATGTAAAAGGTAAAAAAGAACAATAAATAACTTCAAAAATTCAAAAAACTATTTTTATTTTCGAAAAATAATGTTACTTTTGAGGTTGTATTAAAGATTGTTTAATAAAGATTAGGGGTTTTATTATGCACGTCTAATACAATTTATAGCAATTGCTACGCGATATTTCTCCAGGTTCTCAACCTGGAGATTTTTTTTTACCCCTATTGATAATGATCTGCTACTTTACTCGCGATTCCCACAATTACTTCAGAAGCTTTTAGAATGGATTCAACAGGAACATATTCATATCTACCGTGAAAATTATGTCCGCCAGCAAAAATATTTGGACAAGGTAACCCCATGTAAGACAATTGAGATCCGTCTGTTCCTCCTCGAATGGGTTTAATAATAGGTTTGATATTCAAATCTTCCATAACTTCTTTCGCGATCTCAATAATATGCATCTTAGGTTCAACCTTTTCCTTCATATTAAAGTATTGATCTTTTATTTCGACAGCAATCAAGTCCTTGCCAAGTTCAGCATTTAAATCTGATGCTATTTGATTTAACAAGGCTTTTCTACCTTGAAATTTTTCGAAATCATGGTCTCTAACGATATATTCGATACTGGCCCCATCAACATTTCCACTTATCGCATGCAAATGGAAAAAGCCTTCATATCCTTCTGTTTTTTCTGGAACTTCATCCGCGGGTAGCGCAGCAATAAAACGATTTGCAATCAAAACTGCATTGATCATTTTACCTTTGGCATACCCAGGATGGACAATCTTCCCTTTAATCATAACTTTCGCACTTGCTGCATTAAAGTTTTCGAACTCTAGTTCGCCTATCTGGCTTCCATCCATGGTGTAGGCCCATTCAGCTCCGAATTTTTCAACATCAAATTTATGAGCCCCTTTTCCGACTTCTTCATCCGGAGTAAAACAAATACGAATTTTACCGTGTTTAATTTCAGGATGTTTTACCAAATATTCCATAGCCGAGACAATCTCTGTGACACCTGCTTTATCATCAGCGCCGAGAAGGGTAGTGCCATCTGTTGTGATTAGTGTTTGTCCTTTATATAACAGCAAATCATCAAATTCTGATGGCGAAAGAACAATTCCTAACTCCTTGTTTAAAGTGATATCACCTCCATCGTAGTTCTCAATAATTTGCGGATTGACATTGGCTCCCGTAAAATCCGGACTTGTATCAATATGTGAAACAAATCCAATCGTAGGAACTTCATAATCCAAATTGCTCGGTAAGGTGGCCATCAGGTAACAATTCTCATCTAATTCTACATCTTCGAGACCAATTGATGTTAATTCTTTTTCCAGTTGTCTAGCTAAATTCCACTGTTTTTCTGTACTCGGGAACGCAGGATTATTAGGATCTGACTCTGTATCTACAGTAACATAACTAATGAATCGATTAATGATATGTCGTTTGTCCATCATAGTTCTAAAATTTTAATTTGGTCTATTATTGATAATGCCTTGCACAATCGTTCTTGGATTTCTTCTTTTCCGTAAAGATCAATCTTCACTTTTAAAAAACTCATGTCATCAATTTTAATGAAGGAATGCAAAGACTGATAGGGTAGATTGTTTTTATTTCCTTTATACAGCGCATAATGGGTCTTTTTGCCCTGAAATTCAATTTCTTTAGATAAGACTTTAATATTCTTTTTGAATAATTCTTGCTGTTCATTTTTCAACAAGAATACCTTATCAAATTTGATGTTATCCTTTACCCATGTGACATCCATTAGAATGGAATTTGATAAAGCAACTGCGGTATCTGCAACATAAATGGAAGATTGTACTTCATCTTGATATAAGTTTACTTTCCAGGTTGACGGAATTCCAATTTGAAATTTCTTCTTTAAATCTGTTTCTAAAGCTAACGTTAAATCATACGAAGGGTCACAAGTAAACTCACCACCCAATTGACTCGTTTGGTTACAACCAATAAAAATCAGGAAGATTATGGAAAATTTAAGCCATCTCATCAATTCAGTTTCAATTTTGCAATTTTTTGATTTCCAGCGAGCCATGCTGTATTTTCATCAAAAAACTGAATCGTATAAAATTCTTCATCACTGATTTTTTTCCAACAGTAACCTCCATCATTTGAAAATGATATTCCGGTTTTACCAACTGCAACTAGTTCTTTCCCATTTGTATTTGGCACATATTGCACACAACTCTTGTAGTTGGGTTCTTGTTCGTCTGCAACTAATTTCCAAGTCTTTCCACCATCGGTAGTCATAGCTTTATTAGCGATGTTTTCATCAGCTTTAGAATAATTTCCGCCGATAACAAATCCATTGTCAGCATCGGCAAAATCAACAGAATAAATACCTTGAGGCCCATTACCATGAATAATGGGTGTATCGTAAACTTTCCAAGTTTTTCCAAAATCATCAGATTTAAAAACTCTCGCTTTTTTTCCGCCCGTAACGATCCATGCCGTCGAACCTAACACCTTAATATTCGTATTACTTGCCGCAAAAGCAGCTTCGCCTTCCACAGTTTTAGGTAGGTTCTTACAAGGCAGTTTGTTCCATGTTTGTCCGCCATTTTCGGTCAAAATTATTGATAAACAATCTTCTGTAGGATCTCCCATAGCGATGCCATGCTTATCGTCAAAGAATTTCATGGAATCGTAGAATGCTTTTTCATGTTTTTCTTCATAAACTATAAATTTATCTGAAAAATCAAAGGAAAAAAGCAAGGCTGGCGAACCAATGGCTAATGCAAAAATTTTGTTTTTATGTACTGCTATACTTCGAAAATGAGGAGTAATCGAATCTTGATATTGGAACTTTTCAATTTCCCAACTTGAACCATTTGAATTTGTAAATCCGATATCACCATTTGATCCTGCGTAGTATAACGTTGAATCATTAACCACATGAATAGCTCTAATACTCGTAGAATCCATAGAAATTGATTGCAAAGAAATCCTTTCGAAGTTTCTTGGCGTATAGGTTTGCGAACATGAAAACAGTAGTAATACCGTCAAAATAAAAGTGAAAATCTTACACATTTCCCTATCTTTAAAGAACCTTATAAATGTAATAATTCTAGGTCGAGAAACATGAAAAAAGCATTGGTAATATCTGGTGGTGGAAGCAAGGGTGCATTTGCTGGAGGTGTAGCTCAATACCTAATGAAACACGAGAATCGAGATTATGATTTATTACTTGGAACTTCAACGGGAAGTTTAATGATATCTCATTTAGCGCTTCATAAATTAGATGAGCTTAAAGTGCTCTATACCAATGTCAATCAGGATTCAATTTTTAGTAACAACCCGTTTTCCATCCGCAGTGTCGATGGACAAAAAATAGTGAGTATCAACCACCTCAATACCCTTTGGAATTTTTTAAATGGTCGAAAAACCTTTGGAGAGAGTAAAAATTTAAGAAAGTTAATCGCAAAAAATATCACTAAAGAAATGTACGACGAGATTCGCAGCAGTGAAAAGGAGATTGTCGTTACAGTTTCTAATCTGACTACAAATCGTATTGAATATAAATCCAATAAAGATTGTACGTATGAAGATTTTTGTGACTGGATCTGGGGATCGTGCAATTATGTCCCTTTTATGAGTTTATTGGAAAAAGACCATTGTCAGTACGCTGATGGTGGATTTGGTACATTGGTTCCGATTCGTGAGGCAATTTTGAGAGGAGCAACAGAAATTGATGCCATTATTTTAGAAACCGAAATTCCATTAATCAATCGATTACCCGCAAAAAATCCATTTTCCTTGTTGTTTGATGTTTTCGGATTTATGCTAACTCATGTGGAAAGACATAATATTACCATTGGTAAATTGGCAGCAAAGAACAAAGATGTACAATTAAATCTCTATTATACACCAACAGTATTAACAACCAACTCATTGGTATTCGATCAAAAAATGATGCGCAAGTGGTGGAAATCTGGATTTAATTATGCTAAATCAAAGAATGAGGAACTCATGAGTGAATTTAGACCGGATATCCTTACAGGAAAAGAAATAGAAGAGAATTTAACGCGTTTTATGAACGATTAATCAGTTTATTACTTCTTCAGTTTAAAATCTACAAACATATTATCTCCTATAGGTCTAGCCAATTTCGAATCAAAAATGGGAGCATTTAGCAACTGTGACTTAACGGGGCCGCCAATTTTTGATCCCGTATCGATATAAATCAAGGTCCTTAATAAAAGGGGATCTGTAGTTTCACCAATTTCACCAAGGTTAGCATAATCTTCTGCCAATTCTATCCCTGGTAAAGTTGTCCCTGGCAAAAATCCGTCTGGCACATTTGCTCTATCCTTATTTGATATTTCCAACACAATAGGCTGAAGGGCATAGGTATGCGAACTATTAAAATTTGGTCCGTTTCGCAACAAATTATCGGAATCATAAAGCGTAATCGAACCCACTTGTTTTCCAACAGTTTGCGTTCCAACGAGTCGAACATCTATATAAGATCGTAAACTATTAATCAGTAATTCAGAGGCCGATGCTGTAGAACCAGTAACTATGCAATACACTCGCGAAAGATTGAGGCTATTAATGGCCTCTGGATTTGAATTCGGATTTATTGTATTGGTGAAATTATTGATGAAAACCGATGGGTCAAAGGCATTCATGACTTTATCGTTCCAGATTTCCTGAGAAAATAATTGGTC
>JALQZD010000305.1 GCA_023258495.1 Polaribacter sp. | reverse complement strand
AAACAAAATACGCATGGTGTCTTCCCTCAAACCACATTTGGTCCAAACTTAGTGGACGACGACCCCAATGCAATGCTTAATCTGCATCCCACTGTCCAATCAGTGCCAGTGAGCAGGTACAAAAATGGGGTGCTTCCAAAGTTTTGAAACATACATAATTTCCTTGAGCATTGAGACCTTAAGCATAGTCCTAGCACCTCATTTTTCTTTACTTATCTCTCGTATTAAACTTTCAGTTTTTCTTTTCGAAATTCCAAAGTGTTTTCGTAGGCTCTCAATATGCTTAATTTCAAACTCGTCTAAAAAACCATCTTTCAAAGCTTCACGTATCTCATCTTCGAATTCTGCCTTGCGCCTTTCCATTTGGAGACTGAAAGAGGAAGCGATGATACCCGTTAACAATGCGACTACCACGACGCCCCCCATTGCGGACACTACGGATATAAGTTTTCCTAAATTGGTTACTGGAGTTACATCACCGTAGCCTACCGTAGTGAGTGTTATCAAAGCCCAATACATTGAGTCAGGTATTGAGTTAAAATGAGATGGATGATTTTGATGTTCAGCAAAATATATTAATGATGAAGCAATGATAAACATCACGATGAATATGTAACCGGCTGCAATAAAAGAGCGCTTTTCTTCGCGTATCGCTTCAATAAGATCCGTCAAAGCAGAGTTGTACGTCGATAATTTTAAAATTCGTAACAGGCGAAGGGTCCTAAGGATCCGCAAATCCAAACCAGGTAACAAGAACTGCAAATAAAATGGAGCAATCGATAACAGATCGATAATGCCATTCAAAGAACCCACGTACTTCAATCGAGCCGTGCTTTTAGACTTTTTGTCTGATTTGAATTTGAGGGGAGCAACCCACAAACGAAGTCCGTACTCGATAGAGAAGATAGAAATAGAAAATATTTCAAAGTATATGAAGAAATGTCGATATTGTTCATGCAACGCGTTAACAGACTCCAAAGTGACTGCTATAATGTTTAAAATGATCAATAATGAAAAAAACTGGTCAAACCTTTTACTTAAATAATCCCCAAAGGATGCTGGATTGAGTAATTGAAACGTTCGTTGCTGGATTTTGGTATACATCTACTCAAGTTCCTATGAGCCAGTTCTATTGTGACTTTACTAAATAAATTTCGGAAAGCCACGAAACAATGCACCTTCAGATTTTAGAGGTGTACGATGCATAAAAGTGTGAATTCCGGTATTTCAAAGGCATGTGTAAAAATTACGCTATACTATTGTTATTCATAATTAAAATTTTTTTGGCACGATACATGCTTTGATACGTTCATGAAGAATGTGTCAAAAATTTCGCTTACTAAAGTGCTGAAGCTAAGCAGTTTAATCGCCCTTTTGGCTGGCTTGTGTTTTATCTGGCTGAATATTTTTAGCCAAGTTTATGAGCGTTCTGTAGATTTACCAACGCCCCTTACTTACACAGAGCTGTCTACCGATCAGTTCAATTCCTCATTAATTTTGCCATCAAAGTTACCAACTCCGAGCACTACAAAAAACACAGATGTACAATTTGTTTCTGAGCGGTCTGTAAACAAGTTACACCAGCCAACCAAAGAAAAATTGCCCGCGGCTTTAGCTAACGATTACTTTATTTATCCAATATCCGATCAAGTATTAGATCAACTACTCTCGCTATCTAAGTTCTCAGAGACAACTATATCGTCCTTCCAGAAAAACTATACCTCTGATCAGATTGGAGATACTGGCGATCTTTTATATTTAAACTACAAAATGTCCCTTGAATCAAAGATCCCTCAATTTAGTCTGTCTTCCAATTACGCGAGTTTCTT
>JALQZD010000119.1 GCA_023258495.1 Polaribacter sp. | reverse complement strand
TTAACTGTACTCGAAAAATGTTATTAAGAAATACTGAAATCTCCCGAAAAGGAAACTTCATTTGTTGTTATCTATCCATACGAATTTTCGTTGGGTAGAATTTAGCACCTTCTTTGACTTGAAATTTGGATTTCAAGTTTCAAAGGGTTGCTAAGGTTTCACAGGGTCTAGTCCCTCCACCTTTCTTGATAACATCATCAACAAGTTATTGAACTTCTGATGCAAATATTTGTTATAAATAAATTAAAAACCAAATAAATCATTTAATTTTTAAAAAACCGATTTCGCTATGGCTTTTATATTGGATGATTTACCCATGGAATAATAGTGCAATACAGGAACCCCAAATTCAATGAGTTCTTTACTTTGTTGAATACACCATTCAATACCCACTTGCCGGACTTCTTTGTTGTTTTTACACGATTCTACCGCTTTTATCAAATCTTCGGGCAAATCTATTTTGAAAACCTGCGGTAGCAGCTGCAAATGCCTAGAAATGGCCAATGGTTTTATCCCAGGTATTATGGGTACATCGATACCGATGTTGCGGGCAGCGTTGACAAACTCAACATACTTCTGATTATCAAAAAACATTTGAGTCACCACATAGTCGGCTCCAGCATCTACCTTTTCTTTTAGTCTCTTTAAATCAGACTGTAATGATGGGCTTTCGATATGTTTTTCTGGATAAGCTGCCACACCAATACAAAAGTCACAATAATCATCGATTTCCATCACATCATGCAAATAACGTCCTTTGTTTAAATTCAGGATTTGATCGACCAACTCTTTGGCATAGGTATGCCCTCCATTTGTAGGCTCGAAATACGATTGATGTTTCATAGCATCCCCACGAAGCGCCATAACATTATTAATTCCTAAATAATGGCAATCTACCAGTAGATATTCGGTCTCTTCTTTGGTAAATCCACCACAAAGAACATGAGGAACTGTATCTACGTTATACTTATGTTTAATAGCCGCACAAATCCCTAGAGTTCCGGGACGCATTCGAGTAATTTTTCGGTCAAACAGGCCCTCTTTTTCAATGTAAACGTATTCTTCTCGAGACGTTGTTACATCGATAAAGGGCGGATTGAACTCCATTAATGGATCGATATTGTCGTACAATTCCTGGATGTTTTTACCTTTTTTAGGCGGAATAATTTCAAAGGAAAATAAGGTCTTTCCTGCTGCCTTTGCTATATGTTCTGTTACTTTCATTTTAGTCTGCTAGATTTGAACTGAGCCACTTATTGGCTTCTTCCAATGATATATTTCTTCTTTTAGCGTACGCTTCAAGTTGATCTTTTCCAATCTTTCCAAGTCCGAAATATCGCGCCTTTTCATTCGCGAAATAATAGCCACTCACACTGGCCGCCGGCCACATGGCTTTTGATTCGGTAAGCGTAACTCCGATGTTTTCTTCAACTTGTAAAAGTTCCCAAAGGGTATCTTTTTCTAGGTGATCTGGGCATGCCGGATATCCTGGTGCTGGTCGAATGCCTTTGTATTGTTCCGAAATCAATTCTTCATTTGAAAGCTTTTCGTTCGCCGCATACCCCCAATAATCTGATCGAATTTTTTGATGCAAATATTCTGCAAATGCTTCGGCCAATCGATCTGCCAATGCCTTGATCATAATTGAACTGTAATCGTCATTCTGAGCTTCAAATTCCTTTGCTAATTCTGCGGTACCAAAACCTGCAGTAACGCAAAAACAACCTATGTAATCTTGTAATCCGGTTTCTTTTGGTGCAATAAAATCAGCCAGAGCCAAATTGGGAACTCCAGCGCGTTTTTTCAATTGCTGACGAAGGGTTAGAAAGGTGAATTCGTTTGATTGTGATGAGACGCTGACCTGAATATCATCATCATTCACCGAATTGGCTTCAAACAATCCGAAAACCGCTTTGCCGACTAATTTCTTATCCTTCAAGACCGTTTTCAGCATTTGTTGCGCATCTTCAAATAATTCACTTGCCTGCAGACCAACAACTTCATCCTTTAGGATTTCTGGAAATTTACCATGCAAGTCCCAACTTCTAAAAAAAGGCGTCCAGTCAATGTAATTTTCCAGTTGCTTCAAATCAAAATCCGTAATTACCTCAATTCCCAATTGATTGGGTTTAAAAATCTTGGATTGAGGCCAGTCAATTTTTAATTTATTATTCCGAGCCTTGTCCAAAGAAATGTATTCTTTACGCTTAGAACGCTGTAAAAATTTTTCGCGAAAAGTCTCATATTCATCGCGAATTTGTTGCTTATAGGTAGCATTATTACCCTGTAGTAAATCACCAACAACGGTAACGGCTCTGGAGGCGTCATTCACATGTACAACGCTGCCCTTATAATTGGGAGCGATCTTAACCGCCGTATGTGCTTTAGAAGTGGTTGCTCCACCAATTAATAAAGGAATTTCCAAGTTCTTTCGCTCGAGCTCCTTAGATAGATAGACCATTTCATCTAACGACGGCGTAATTAAACCACTCAACCCAATCACATCTACCTGCTCTTTTTGAGCCGCTTCAATAATTTTTTCTGGCGGAACCATCACACCCAAGTCTACAATTTCATAATTGTTACATCCTAAGACAACACTCACAATATTTTTACCGATATCATGAACATCTCCTTTAACGGTTGCCATCAAAATTTTACCTGACGCCTTGGTGTTTTGATCTTTTTCCTCCTCAATAAATGGTTGCAGGTACGCAACAGCTTTTTTCATAACACGTGCCGATTTGACAACTTGCGGAAGAAACATCTTTCCACTTCCAAACAAGTCCCCTACGACATTCATTCCTTTCATCAAATGCCCTTCAATCACCTCAATGGGTCGATTCACTGCCAACCGTGCCTCTTTTACATCTTCAATAATAAAAGCATCAATTCCTTTGACTAGCGCATGCGTAATTCGTTCCTGTAAGTCCTGAGTTCTCCACTGTTGAATTCCATTGTCAGATTCTTTTTTATTCCCCTTTACTTTCTCGGCAAAATCAAGAAGCCTTTCGGTCGCGTCATCTCTTCGATCCAATAAAACATCTTCTACGTGTTCAAGTAGATCCTTCGGAATATCATCGTAAACTTCAAGCATAGTCGGATTTACAATTCCCATATTCATCCCATTCTGAATGGCATGATATAAAAAGGCAGAATGCATCGCTTCGCGAACAGCATTATTCCCACGAAAAGAAAAGGATACATTACTTACTCCTCCAGAAACATTCGCATGAGCTAAGTTCTCGCGAATCCATTTGGTTGCTCTAAAGAAGTCAACAGCATTTTTTCGATGTTCTTCCATGCCAGTTGCTACTGGAAAAATATTCGGATCAAAAATGATATCCTGAGCTGAAAAACCCACCGTATTCGCCAATACATCATAGGAACGTTTACATATTTCTATACGGCGTTCATAAGTATCGGCCTGACCTTTTTCATCAAACGCCATAACAATGACTGCAGCCCCGTATCTCTTGATCAATTTAGCCTGACGAATAAACTCTTCTTCTCCCTCTTTTAAACTGATGGAATTTACCACACATTTTCCCTGAACCACTTGTAAACCAGCCTCAATAATTTCCCATTTTGATGAATCTATCATAACAGGAACACGTGCAATGTCTGGCTCTGAAGCAATCAGATTTAAAAAGGTGGTCATGGCTTCAACCCCATCGAGCATGCCTTCATCCATATTTACATCAATAATCTGGGCACCGCCTTCGACCTGATCTCTGGCTATCTCCAGGGCTTCCTCGAAACGCTCTTCCTTAATGAGTCTCAAAAATTTTCTGGAACCCGTAACATTGGTTCGCTCTCCAACATTTATAAAATTGGATTCTGGTGTCACTATCAATGGTTCGAGACCAGAAAGCGTTAAATATTTTCCTCGCCTATTCATATCACCACTCCATTTTGCCTTGGTTCATACTTTTTAACCACATCTGCAATTGCCTTAATATGTTCTGGATTAGTTCCACAGCAACCGCCAATTATATTCACTAGGCCTTCTTTCAAATACTCTTCTATCAAATATTGCATTTCTTCTGGGGATTGGTCGTAGGCTCCAAAGGCATTCGGAAGGCCGGCATTGGGATGTGCAGAGGTATAAAATTGTGTATCTCTCGCCAATCGTTTCATATAAGGTCGAAGCTGCTCTGCTCCCAAGGCACAATTAAAGCCTACACTAAGCAAGGGAATGTGAGACACCGAAATGAGAAATGCTTCTACCGTTTGTCCAGACAAGGTTCTTCCCGAAGCATCTGTAATGGTCCCTGATACCATAACTGGAATTTCTAAATGACGCGCTTCTTTTACCTCTTCTATGGCAAAAAGGGCTGCCTTTGCATTTAAGGTATCAAAAATGGTTTCAACCAAAAGTATATTTACACCCCCATCTAGAAGTGCCTCTACCTGCTCTTTGTAAGCTGTTTTTAACTCAGAAAACGTCACTGCGCGAAACTCTGGTCGATTGACATCTGGTGACAGACTGGCTGTTCGATTTGTCGGACCAATAGAACCCGCAACAAATCTCAATTTTTCGGGAGTTTTTACATTAAATTCGTCGACCACTTCTCGAGCAAGCTTAGCCGATTCAAAATTAAGCTCATACACCAAATTTTCCATTCGATAATCGGCCATAGCAATAGAAGTCCCAGAAAAGGTATTTGTTTCAATAATATCTGCTCCTGCTTCCAAATATTTTCGATGAATCTCTTTGATCGCTTCTGGCTGTGTAAGGGATAATAAATCATTATTACCTTTTAATGCTACTGGAAAGTCAGCAAAACGTTCACCTCTAAAATCCGCTTCCTCAAATTGATATTGCTGAAGCATGGTTCCCATGGCTCCATCTAAGACTAAAATTCGTTTATTTAATTCTTCTTCTATTTGTTTCATTACCAAGTTATACGTTAATCTGAATTTTATCTAAGGCTTGAAAAAGATCTTCTTTGAGATCATCCACATGTTCCAATCCGACTGAAATTCGGATCAAGCCATCCGTAATTCCGACTTCCAAGCGACCTTCTTCTGTAAGTTTGCTATGCGTAGTTGAAGCGGGGTGTGTTACAATAGTTCTGGTGTCTCCTAAATTGGCCGAAAGTGAGCACAATTGGATGCTATCCAAAAACGTTCGGCCAGCTTCCAGACCGCCAAGCAATTCAAAAGCAATAATGTTACCTCCAAGTCGCATTTGTTGTTTTGCAATCTCATATCCGGAAAATGAGGGTAAAAAAGGATAATTCACTTTTGCAATTGCCGAATGATGTTCTAGGGCCTTGGCAATCTCCAAAGCATTCGAACAATGTTTTTCTACTCGTACCGATAGTGTTTCTAAACTCTTGCTCAACAACCAAGCATTAAAAGCCGACAATGAAGGACCTGAATGTCTGGCAAACAACTGGATTTCTTTGATCAATTCTTGACTTCCAACCGTGATCCCTCCTAACACTCTACCTTGACCATCAATCAATTTGGTGGCAGAATGAATGACCAAATCGGCACCAAAATCTATTGGTTTTTGAATGATTGGTGTAGCGAAACAATTATCAACAATGAATACAAGATTGTGTTGTTTCGCGAAGTTACCCAACAATTCCAAATCCAAAATTTGAACTGATGGATTTGTGGGTGTTTCTACGTACAAAATTTTGGTTGACGGTTGTATGAGTCGCTCAATTTCTGAAACTTCTTCAACATTGAAATAGGTAGTTTCAATTCCCCATTTGGGAAAGTATTTCTGAAATAAATTATGTGTGGAGCCAAATAGAGAGCGACAAGAAATAACATGATCGCCAGCATTTAATAATGCCGCAAAAGTTGAAAATATAGCAGACATTCCGGAGGCAAAAGAAAGTCCATCTTCAGCCCCTTCAAGGGCAATCATTTTCGAAACAAATTCTGAACAGTTTGGATTGCTATATCGACTATACACATTACGATCAATCTCTTCTGTGAAAGACGCTCGCATTTCCTCTGAATTTTCAAATACAAATCCGGAGGTTAGGTATAATGGTACTGAATGTTCGGAATATAACGAACGTTCAGACTGAATTCGAATGGCTTTGGTTTCAGGTTGCATCGACCAAACTAATTGTGGTCAGAATCATTTAAAAAAAAAGAAATCCTGACAATGGTTAAACAATTACGTTATCAGGACAAGCTGTGGAATGTTGTTGCTGTTATCTTTCCACATCGTATATGGATAGAATGTAGCACCTTCTCTATTCGAATAAAACAAATAAAGGGTTGCTAAGGTTTCATCGGGTCTATTCCCTCCGCCTTTCTTAATAACGTCAGTACTAAATTTGAGAACTTATGTAAGGCAAATATTCAATTAGAATATTTGAATATCCAAATGTTTAAGAGATTTTTTTACATCTATCGATATTAAGTCAACTTAATTGCGAATAATTTAATTATTGGTTTTGCAATTGATATTTAATTGGTAATTTTGCAATCAATAACGAGGAAAAATTTGATCTGATTGCAACCTCAGGGTGATATTTTAAACACCTTAAAAATGCTAAACCAGTACTTTCACTACTCTTTTAGCCAACGCAATCCAACAAATTTTCGTCCCGACAAAACCATTAAAAGAAGCGACTATGTCATATTTTTTTACATCTGAAAGTGTGTCTGAAGGACATCCGGATAAAGTAGCAGATCAGATTTCTGACGCGATTATTGATAACTTTTTAGCGTTTGATGCCGAATCAAAAGTAGCCGTAGAAACCTTAGTAACTACCGGTCAGGTGGTACTGGCTGGTGAGGTAAAATCAAGTACCTATTTGGATGTACAACAGATTGCTAGAGATGTCATCAATAAAATCGGCTATACAAAAGGTGAATATATGTTCGACGGAAATTCATGTGGGGTGTTTTCTGCCATTCATGAACAATCAGAAGATATCAACCGCGGCGTTGATCGTGCTAGTAAAGAAGAGCAAGGAGCCGGTGACCAGGGAATGATGTTCGGCTATGCAACCAATGAAACCGATAATTATATGCCACTAGCCTTAGAATTATCACACCGTCTATTATTAGAATTAGCCGCGCTTCGAAGA
>JALQZD010000061.1 GCA_023258495.1 Polaribacter sp. | reverse complement strand
CACTTGTACTGTTCGTTGGTAGGTGTTGACAATCCATACCCATTATTTTCAATACAGAAAAGAACAGGCAAGTTCCAAACAGCAGCCACATTTAAGGCTTCATGGAAGTCACCTTCGCTTGTACCACCTTCTCCAGTAAATACGGCACAGACCTGATTGTTCTTTTTTAATACATTTCCAAGGGCTATTCCGTCTGCTACTCCCATTTGCGGACCTAAATGAGAAATCATTCCGACAATGTTAAACTCTTGTGTTCCAAAATGAAAACTACGATCCCTTCCTTTTGTAAAACCGCTCATTTTACCCTGCCACTGTGTAAATAATCGATATAAAGGGATATCTCTAGTTGTAAACACGCCCAAATTTCTATGCATGGGAAGAATGTATTCGTCTTTTTGTAAAGCCGATGTAACCCCAACTGAAACAGCTTCTTGGCCTATACCGGAAAACCATTTTGATATTTTGCCCTGTCTTAGAAGAATGAGCATCTTCTCCTCTATCATTCGAGGTTTTAACATTCGACGATATAGCTCCAATAACATTTCATTAGATAGAGAAGTAGTCGATTTGTAATGGATGGATGGAGTCAATGTAACCTGTAAAAGTATTTATGGTATAAAAAATCCCCAGCAATTCACTGAGGATTCATCTATTTAAATATGTTTTTTTACATGTCTTTGAAGATGGCGTGCATCATACGTTTTTTATCGTTTATGCTTTCTTCTAAGGCAATCATTGTTTCTGTTCTGTTTACGCCAGGAATTTCGTCAATTTCATAAATGATATCCTTCGCATCGCTCGTTCCCTTTGAACGAACCTTACAGAAGATATTATATTTTCCTGCGGTTACATAAGCAACTGTAACATTTGGTATTTTTCTTAAATCTTCAATTACAGCTTGCGTCATTGCTGTTTTTTCTAAAAAGATACCAACATGAGCAATAAAAGAGTACCCTAATTTCTCATAATTCAAGGTTAATGTAGATCCTTGAATGATACCCTCATCCTCCATTTTTTTTACTCTAACGTGAATTGTTCCAGCAGAAACTAACAATTGTTTTGCAATGTCAGTAAATGGAGTTCTTGCATTTTCTATCAAAATATCTAGTATTTGATGGTCTATCTCGTCAAGAACAAATTTTTTCATTTTATTATAATTTATTCAAATTGTAGCACAAAAATATGAATTAAATTTATTTAATCTGCAAAAAAAGTAAGAAAAATTTAATTATTTGGCCTCGAAAACGATTTCCATATGTCCCATTTTGTTAGAAATATCATAATCTTCCTCCTTGACTAAATGAGAAACCAATCGATTTTTTAAAATTTTATCTTTATAAAGGTATCCGATATTTTTTCCATTCTGATATCTATGGATGACGTCTAAAAAAAGTTTATCATTATTTGGAATTGAGAAATACGCTTCATAATCAAAAAATGAATCCGCAGTCGCGATATGATAGATGCCTTGAAGCAATGCATAAAAAGTGAATTCCCTGCTCTTTTCACGCACATAATCCTCTGGATAATGTCCAGATTCTATTAAAATAGTATTGTAACCTAGTTTTTGAAAGTTATCACCAGTTGCGGTCGGATAGAATTCATCGGTGTAACGTCCAATATGGTTCGGAATGATTTGCTGAACTAACGCATTCATAGCTACAATTACATTCATGGTCTCTTTGCGACCATTGGTAAGCTTTTTAGTCACTTCTTCTGATGGAGCTAGAAAGGATAATGTAGCTGGATTGGTCGTTCCTTCCACTCCAAAAATAGTGCGTTGATCATGTAAGTTAAAACAAAACTGTGGATGAACGTCTGCTAATACCTTTCTCAGGATTTTACTTTCTACTTGAGACAAATCAACTGCATCTCTATTCAGGTCTACCTCATTAGCATTTACCCTTGTGTATCGTTCAGCTCCATCCGGATTTAGCATGGGTAGAAAGATTAACCTGCATTTACTTGCAATTACTTTGCTTATTTCTGAATCTGAATTCAGAAGATTCAGCAAATCGAAAAGGGCTTTTGTTCCGGTACTTTCATTTCCATGCATTTGTGACCAAATAAAAATTCGTTTTGGCCCATTTCCAAAGGTCACTGTTGAAATTGATCTGCCTTCAACAGATCTACCAACTTCTGACAGCTGTAAGGTACTTGGTGATCGTTCTAATAAAGGTAAAATATCTTGATGGCGAATCCATTTCCCAAATAAGGAAGTTTCCCTGTGGGTAGTAAATAGATTTTTGACTGTATTTGGATTCAGAATTTCCACCTTTATTTTGGGGTAAAAGTACTAATTATTTAAATGGATTGATAGCGTTTCTAAAATCCTATATTTTTTACATAAGTAAACAATGGTCTTTTTGTTTTTGGTTACAGTTGTCATCAGGTTTAGTATTCGCATTAGGAATCAATCAACATGATATAAAAAAATCTTATTTAATTTTTAAAAACAATATTAAAATACTTAAAAACAATAGTTTATGGATTTTAAGTAAAGTAAAAGATTATATTAAATTTATATACTAAATATCTTGATTTACACGTTATTAAAAAGTAATTTTACAATTGTATATAACCCATCGTTTACAATGATAAACAACCTGCAATTTGCGAATCGTATCAAGAAAATCATTGAAGAGCACCAGTTTTCTGCGTCTGGATTTGCTGATAAAATAGGTGTGCAACGCTCAAGTATTTCCCATATTCTGTCAGGCAGGAACAAACCTAGTCTCGACTTTATCCTGAAAGTATGTAACGCCTTTTCTGATGTTGATATGGAATGGTTGGTAAATGGTATAGGAACCTATCCTTCGTCTAATGGATCAAATGAAATCGGGGCCACTTCTCCTTCTCTATTCGATTCAAAAACTACTTCTGGAGCTAAGCGAATCCAACGAATCGTTGTGTTTTATGAAGATGGCACTTTCGACGAGTACCACAAATAAGGTATTCCCTGTACTTAAAGGACTTTAGCCATAGCTTCTTTGATGATATCGACATTCTGTCTCTTGTTAGAGTTCGTCGTCTTTTCCTGTTCCTGAATCATTTTTCGCATCAAATTGATCACAACCTTATCGAAATTAAAAGATTTGTACTGTTTGCCTTTAACAACCATGTCATCTGTTAAATTACGAATAGCATCTGTATTATTACTTGTTGAAATTTGACGGAAGGCCTTTTGATACAGCGATTTTGTTTGATCATCACCGTTTAAAAACATTCCGGAAAGTACGCTTTTCGCTACAAAAGGTAATTCGGATTGATCATTCTCCTCAATAAAAATACGGGTTAAAGGAGTTGCCAATATTTTCCGTACCTCGTCTGGTAATTCTTTAGACTTTTTAAGTGCTGTAGGCTTATCGATATAGTATAGAGACACTAACGCTTTACCTAGTACAGAATACGATTTACTCTGTAAGGCTTGTGTGAAAATTCCTTTTAATTCCGGATCGGTCAATTTCCCTAAGGTTTCAATAGCAGCTGCTTTCACCAGGGTTTTCTTTTCATTAGCGGCCATCTGTTTGATTTTATCAATCGCATCACGTTTCGCGAATTTGTTAATCAAATCAATATTTTGAAGGGCTAAGATTTTAATTTTATAGGCTTTGTCGTCCAAAGCATCAACAATTGCATTGAATGCTTTTTTTTCTTCTTGTTTTTTCGCAAGCGCTAACAATGCTTCTCTGCGGTGTTCGAATTGTTCGGCATTTCTTAATTGAAAGATATATTCACTTAGAATTTTGTTTTCATTGAGTTTACATAGCAATACACCATCAGCATTCACCTGGATATAATCCGGTTGTTTGGTATATGGGAAAGTAAACGAATCATCTCGTCCTTCTACAAAAACCTTATGACGTGTTTTTTTGCCATTCTCATAAATATCAATGGCAAACGGAAATTGAAATGCTTTGTTTTGCAATTGGTATAGGTTTACGGTTACCGTTTTACGGATGGTATTATAATCGTAGGAAATATCAATATCTGGGTGTCCACTACCATAATACCACTGATTGAAAAACCAATTGAGATCCTTTCCAATTAGATCTTCAAAAATTAAACGTAGTTGGTGAACCTCGGCTGTTTTGTACCTATACGTTTCTAGATAGCGTTTTAAACCTTCGAAAAATGCTTCATCACCCAAGTAGTTTCGAAGCATATGCAAAATTCTCCCGCCCTTATTATAGCTAATCAGATCGAACATATCTTCCTTGTCGGCATAATCGAACCGCACG
>JALQZD010000049.1 GCA_023258495.1 Polaribacter sp. | reverse complement strand
GCCGCTGGTTCTTCTTTGTAGGATTTGGTAATAATTTCAACTTTATCTGCTACCATAAATGCAGAGTAGAAACCTAATCCGAAGTGACCAATAACACCAGTTTCATTTTTATCATCCTTGTATTTTTCTAAGAATTCTTCGGCACCAGAGAACGCAATTTGATTGATATACTTCTCAACTTCTTCTGCCGTCATGCCCAGACCGTCATCCTTGATGGTAAGCGTTTTTGCATCACCATCAATTTTGATTTCAATCTTTGCATCACCTAATTCGGTTTGTGCTTCACCAATTGAAATAAGGTGCTTTAATTTGGTTGTAGCGTCTGTTGCATTTGAGATAAGCTCTCTAAGAAAAATTTCATGGTCAGAATACAAGAATTTCTTGATCAGTGGAAAAATGTTCTCTACCGATACATTAATGTTTCCTTTACTCATAATGATTTATATTTTTTGATATTAATTTCTACGCTCTAAATGTCAAAAAAAATACCAAATGTTGAATTGTGACAAGATGACAGAAAACGGATTAAATAGCTCTTAATAATTCTGATGCTCTTTTGTTTTTCCAGGTACCTCCAGTAAAATCGGGGACCTTAATTGAAGTACTGTTTTGTGCTACAGAAAGCTCTGAAAGGGGTGTTATACTGCTCCATAGGACACTGTCATACACATTTATATCTAATGGGAGTCCTTTATTTAGACATCGAATTAAGCGATAAATCATCACAAAATCCATCCCGCCATGCCCAACTGAATTGTCAGAAATTTGTGATTTCAGTTTTGCCCATAGTGGGTGATTGTATTTTTCTCTGTAGGTCTTATATGACGCTTCATCTAACCACTTGTGTCCCCACCATTCCAACTCCTCCTTATTTATGTATAATTTTGATGGATATCCTTCATGAACGGCTTTTGTACCAACAACCGTATTAAGTCGATCGTAAGGTCTACCCGTATGCACATCAAATTGTAGCATAATGGTTTTACCGAGTTTGGTTTTAATCATAGTGGTATTCATATCACCACATTTTATAGTCGAAAATCCAGTTGCCTTTTGTTTTTTAATCGCAAGACTCAAACTTTTTTCCCTTGAACTCATCGACACAATATGATCATAGGTGTCACCTCGACCAATATCCATATACTGACTAATTGGACCAAGGCCGTGGGTGGTATAGAAATTTCCGTTTTTCTGAACATGGTGTTTGATGCGCCATTGATCTTCGTAATATTTTTCATCTAACAGGTGTTTTCTTAAATCGTGTATGTAAGCACCCTCTGCATGAGTTAAATCGCCAAAGACACCCTGATTTACCATGTTTAAAATCCAGAGCTCCTCATTGTTAAAACAACAGTTTTCCATCATCATACAATGCTTCTGTGTTTTCTCTGCAGTTTCAATCAGTTTCCAACAATCCTCCAATGTAAATGCAATAGGTACCTCCGACGCAACGTGTTTTCCTTTTTCCATACCATAAAGCGCCATAGGCGTATGCCATTTCCATGGGGTACAAATGATAAGTAAATCGATATCATCTCTTTCAGCCAGTTTTTTCCATTCATTTTCATTTCCGTAGTAGGCATC
>JALQZD010000022.1 GCA_023258495.1 Polaribacter sp. | reverse complement strand
GGAAAACAGCAATTTTAGCCTTGCTTGCTCGCAATGCAATGATTAATCGATTCGAAGCACCTACATATCTTGTCAGTTTTAAAATTCTAAAAACTCGCAACAAACGCAACGCTCGTAATGCAGCAAGATTATGTGACCCAACAATAACAAAACTCAGGTATTTAGGTAATGTAGAAAGGAGGTCTATGATGCCATAAAAACTAAAGATGTACCTAAAGGGTTTTTTAATAGCGACGATTCGTAAAATGTATTCGATGGAAAATAAAATTGTGATGATCCATTCTGCAATATTTAGGAACTCATATAATTTTTCATCGAAACTTTTTACACTTTCGAGCATTACGAAAACAATACTCGCAATAATTACAATTAAAAGGACAATATCAAATAATTTCCCCTCTTTCGTGTCGGCTTCGTAGATGATTTCATGAAGTCTATGCCTCCAAGACGGTTTTTCTTTCTTATCTTTCAAAATGATTGATTTGCCTTACAATACTACGAAAAAAAGTCAATCTATTCCAGTTTATACGATTGGCAAATCAACGGACTACAATTGAATTTGCCGCACGGGTCTAACATAATTAAAACTCACATCATTTTGAAGGTCTTTTTCAATTGGGTCCTGAATGTCCTTCTTCACAAACACATTCAAAATTTTGTTGCGTTCCATTGTTTTCACAGAATGTTCTTTAACAATTCGGAACATTTGTCCCGCTAGGGGAACAATTGTAAAGGATGGTTAACCCTATAATGAGAAGATAAGTTAGATTCTTACTCATTTTAAATCTAATAACTGCTGTAAAATTACAACATTAGTGAGGTATGTCTATTTTGGAATTTGCGCGAAGTAAATGTCTTTTGCTTTCCATCGATCTTTCAAATAGGAAAGACCTAATAAAAATCTGTAATAACTTTTATTTTCTTGTTTTGTCCAACCCACTTCTGAATAGGCGGCAATCCTAGGAAACGTTTGATAATGCATTTCACCATTGGTAGGAATCCATTCACCCCACATTTGAGTTCCCAATCCTATAATTTTCGAATGAAACTTCACATCCAAACCTTTCGGAATCGGATTGAAGTCATAAGCCTTCTTTAATGGTATTGCCTTGTAGGTATAATCTAAATAGGTGCTTGAATGCAAAGAATTGACAATATCATATCCTTTTTTTGCAGCATTGGTAGCTAGTTCTACATCACCTTTCCAGAAATGAACAACGGAATTCTTGGCTAGTTCCTGGCTGGTTTGAGTGTCTTTTTTATCTTGAAAGTAATGCAGGTTATGACCAAGTATTTCATTCCAACCCATCATTCTTCTATCTTTACTTTGCAGGTAATTTGAAATGCTATTCGTGAAATAAACCTGTAAATCTGCAGGACTTTTAAGGCCTTTTTTTCGCATAAAATCGTTCACAGATCTCGAATTTTTCCAATGATTGTATTTTACTTCATCTCCTCCGATATGAATAACTTTGGAAGGAAATAATGCCATCACCTCATCAAGGACATCCTTTAAGAATTGATTTACCCTTGGGTCGGTTACGTTGTACACATCTTTACCCACTCCAAATTTGATAGGAACCTCAATTTTTTGTCCAGAAGTACCTAACCATGGATAAGATGCAATTGCTGCCGTTGAATGTCCAGGCATTTCAATTTCTGGTACAATGGTGATATGCCTTTCTTGAGCATAGGCAATAATCTCTTTTATTTCTTCTTGGGTATAAAACCCTTCATGGGGTTCGCCCGATTGTATTGGGCTTTCCCATTGTTTTGGACCAATTTGAGTACTTTTTCGTTTTGATCCAATCTTTGTGAGTAATGGGTATTTTTTAATTTCAATTCGCCACCCTTGATCATCAACTAAGTGCCAATGAAAAACGTTCATTTTTAAATACGCCATTTCATCCAAAAGTAGTTTTACCTGTTGAGCACCTTTAAAATAACGCGCCTCATCGAGCATGTAAGCCCTCCATTGGAATGCGGGTTGATCTTTGATGGTTAGCTTGGGTAAACTGGTGGTTTGTCCACGATTCTTTTCATACTGAGTGAATATTTGGAGTAGACTTTGAGTGCCATAAAACCAACCGGTAGGTCCAGCTGCCGTAATCGAAATTCCATTATCAGCAATGCGCAACTCATAAGCCTCTTTTGATAAGGTTGTATTCTTATCGAAAGAAATATAATTCGATGACGGCTGTTCATTCAATCGAATATAATAGGACTTTCTTGATATTTTTTTTAATTCTTGAAGCAAATACTTAGCCGTGGCTTGTGATTTTGAATTGGTGTGAATTAGCAATCTGGTGAAGGTAAAATAACCACCTTGAAGATTCATTTCATTGGGTTGCGGAATGATATTTACCTTTTGACTATGAGTTGCAGTTACCATCAGAATGAGTAAGGGTAGGAGTAGATCTTTAATTTTCATGATAGACCAAGTTATCGAAATTTATAGACATAAAAAACTCCGACGACTCGTCGGAGTTTTAATGATAGATGTTTTTATTGTTTTATAAATATGAAATCTCCTCCTTCATCCCCAGTTCCATGAATAACTCCGCGCTGCGGAATGTTTTCACTATTATTCAAAACAGGTTCTTCAATCATACTAAACAATTTACTCGTTGGCAGATATTTACTTTGATTTTCTTTCAATTTCTTTAAAAGGTATTGAATGAATACGCTTTTATTTGGAACGGTTTTTAATGTACCGCTCGTAATTGCTTTTCTGCTGGTTAAAGAATATTTGCGTTGAGCACTTTTTTCCTCTTTTGAGTATGATCTGGATTTAAAAATGCTGCCACTAAAACATGCGTCTGCAATCAGTAAAGTGTGCTTTGTTTTTAAGGCTTTAATTTGAGACACTAGTGTCGTATTTAATAAAATATTGTCTTCGAATTCCATATTTACATCTGATGGCATCCAATACCCTCTTTCGCTTGATTTATCATAATTTCCGTGACCTGCATAGAAAATCAATAAATTATCGTTTTGAGATACTTTTTTTCGAAGTTCAAAAAAACTCTTCATGATACCACTGCGGGTCGGGTCTTTTAAAATTTTCACATTGGTTTGGTCAAATCCATACATGGACGTTAAGACGTTAGCCAAAGCCTGAGCATCTTTCGTTGGTTCACCACTTAAGTCTACCACAGATTCATCATCATACTCGCTTACTCCGATGATTAAGGCA
>JALQZD010000390.1 GCA_023258495.1 Polaribacter sp. | reverse complement strand
TTGTCACTGGTAAACCCTTATTCGGATTGGATTACAAAGCAGAAGGAATGGTGTATGCGTCTGTACTGAGACCGCCATCATTTGGTAAAAAATTGAAATCCTTCGATGCTACAAAAGCAAAGCAAGTCAATGGCGTAATTGATGTCATCCGAATTGGAGAAAAACTGAAAGCCATCTCGAATCAGGCAAGTAGATTTACGAGAATTACAGATAAAGTTGCCGTAGTAGCAACCAGCACATGGGCAGCGATGAAGGGACAAAAAGCCTTGGTAGTTGAATGGGAAGATGAAGCAAAATTAGAAAACACCAAAGACCACGATAAAGAATTATTCTCTCTATTGGACGGAAATAAATTCCAGACGCCAAGAGAAGACGGAAATATCAAAAAGGCATTTGCATCTGCAGATACGGTGATTGAACGAACCTATGAATCACCATTCTTGCCTCACAATACCATGGAACCGATGAATTTCTTTGCGGATGTGAAAGAAGATAAAATTCATTTGGTTGGGCCAGTTCAAACACCAGCTTGGGCCGCTGGAATGATTGCTGCGGCATACAAAATGAAACCGGATCAGATTCACTTAGAAATGACTCGAATGGGAGGAGGTTTTGGTAGAAGATTGTATGGTGATTTTGTGCTGGAAGCTGCAGAAGTTTCTCATGCGATTAAAAAACCGGTTCAAGTGGTTTTCTCAAGAGAAGATGACATGAGCGCTGGAACATATAGACCTGCAATCAAGTACAGAATTAAGGCGTCTTTAAAAGATGGAAAAGTTACAGGATATCATTTAAAAGAAGCTGCAATCAATGGAAACATGTATGGGGCGATTCCGAACTTTTTTCCTGCGGGGTGTATCCCAAATTATAAAGTAAGTACAGCTAATTATAAAAGTACGATGACTACGGGTGCCTGGAGAGCTCCATATACCAACTTCTTGGCATTTGCCGAGCAAAGTTTCTTTGCTGAATTGGCCGATGAATTAGGAAAAGATCATCCGCAGTTAATTTTGGAGCTATTACAAAATGTAAAAGGAACCAAGGACGAAAGAATTCAATATTCTGGAGAACGAATGGAGGAAACCATCAACTTGGTTTTAGCGAAATCGAACTGGGGTAAGGCACCGAAAGGAACTTACCAAGGTTTTGCTGCCTATTACAGTCATAATACGCACGTTGCAGAGGTGGCAGACATTGTTTTAGTCGATGGAATGCCTCAGGTAAAGAAAGTGACTGTTGCGGTTGATTGTGGAATTGTAGTTAATCCTACAGGTGCAATCAATCAGGTTCAGGGTGGAGCTGTTGACGGAATTGGACACGCCATGTATGGCGACCTAACATTCAAAGATGGCATACCACAAGCACGTAACTTCGATAAGTATCGATTGATTCGTATGATGGAAACACCACAAGTGGATGTTCATTTTGTAAAAAACACAAAATCTCCTACAGGATTAGGTGAACCAGGGTTACCACCTGCAGGAGGGGCTGTAGCGAATGCAATAAACGCTGCAATGGGCAAACGCATTTACAAGCAACCGTTTGTAAATGAATTAAAACCTAAAGCAAGTATATTAGGATAAACGGAGTAATTGTTCATACGATTCGTCCGTATCAACATCAAAATAAGGGGTTTCAGAATTCACTCTGGAAACCTCTTTTTTATGGTTTTGAATCACAGGTTTCGCACCCTCATCTCCTGTTAATTTTTGAAGTTCTGAAAAGTGTTGCGACGGAATCATACAAGGAACTCCTGAAAAATTCTGATAATCTGTAATGACAATCGATTTTTGTTGTTCAAAATCAGCAAGTAACTTTTGGTAGTGTCCTGTTTTTACGAAGGGCAAATCACTTAGCGATACCAAAACACCATCATAGTTTTTATGTGTAATGGCTTTCATTCCAAAAGCCAAACTAGAACCCATTCCGTCTTCCCAACCCGAATGGATTAATGGCGTTACATCCATTTTGTGAATGGTTAGCAGAATTGCATCAGCATAGGCGCCTAAAACTACATATACATCAACGTTTTGAAGTTTAAGTAATTCAGTAATCGTATGATTTAATAAGGTCGATTCTTTATAAGGCAAAAGTTGTTTGGGTTTTCCCAAACGTTTTGAGGCTCCAGCAGCCAGCACTATTGCCGCGTAGGTTTTCATTATTGATGGATTCCGGTGGTTTTATCTTTTAGCGAAATGGTCTTCTGATTTCGAGTTACCGATAGAATTTCGCTTACGATGGATAAGGCAATTTCCTGAGGGGTTTCAGCCCCGATATTGATTCCGGCAGGTCCGTGAAGTCGTTCAAAAAAGGAATCATCTAAATCTTCGTGACGTTCCAGAATATCATTTATTAATTTCTCTCTTCGTTTGCTTGGGCCTAACAATCCGATGTATGGAATAGTATGATTACGCATGGCAGACAAGTATTTTAAATCCTTAACATAGCTATGGGTCATTAGGACCACAGCCGTTTGATCATCAAACGAAAATTCACTAAAAGCCTGTTCGTCAATTCCAAAATAATTGGAGGCTCCAGGGAAATTTTTTAAACTTTTAGGATCGTCTGGTGGTGCAATAATATCAACTTCCCAACCTGTATTTGATGCTAGTTTACACAGTTCAACAGCATCGTGCTCTGATCCAACAATCTGAAGTTTAAATCCGGGTTTTAATTGTTGGGTAAATAGCTCCAATCCGTCTGTTTGGTTCGAATTAATCGCAAAACTCCCATCCGTAAGGTTAAAAATCGAATACCCATGAAGTCGATGGTTTTCTTCGGTAGAAAACCATGAGTCGATGGTAAATCCTTTTCGAGATTTACCCTGTTTGTCAAAGGCGCTTAAAAAGTCTTTGCTCAGCTCCAACGGTTCAATAAGAATGTATAAAATACCTTCACATCCGAGTCGATATCTACCATCATACACCATCAATTTAGAAGCTCCTGTTTCAAAAACACTTTGTGCTTGGCGACGCACTTCTTTCTCTACGCATCCACCACTAACAGCACCAATCATTTCACCATTTTCCTGAATGGACATGCGAACACCAGGTCTTCGGTAGGAGGATCCATCCAAAGAGACCACAGAAGCTAATACGGTTTTGATTCCTTCGGTTTCTGCTGATTGAGCTGCTTTGATAATATTTTTTATTTCGTGTAACATATCCGAATCCAAATTACAAATTTTGGATGTTGTAGACTAGATTTTTGAAAGACTTTTAAACGAACTAGAAGAATATATCCTGTGCCAATCGAAACGTATTGGCATGGGCTTCTACGATAATTTTGATATCCTCCGAATAGCCACCGCCCATACTACACATCACCGGAATTTGAGCATCATAACAACTTTGCAATACGAATCGATCGCGTTCTTTACATCCTTCTAAACTTAAAGAGAGCTTTCCCAACTTGTCGGATGCAATGACATCAACGCCACACAAATAATAGATGAAATCCGGTTTTTGTTCTTTGATTAATCTGGGAAGTGTGCTTTTTAGAATTGAAAGAAATTCGTCATCATCGGTTTCATTTTCTAATGGGATGTCCAAATCACTTTCTTCTTTATGAAACGGGTAATTGGTTTTTCCGTGCATGGAAAAGGTAAATACCGCAGGTTCATTCTGAAAAATCTCAGCTGTTCCGTTGCCTTGATGGACATCCAAATCGACAATTAGAATTTTAGATGCCAATCCATGTTCCAGTAAGTATCTCGCCCCAATCGCCTGGTCATTCAACATACAGAAACCCTCTCCCCGATTTGTAAACGCATGATGCGTTCCACCAGCAATATTCATGGCGATACCATGTTGTAAAGCGTATTTGCTGGCTTTTATAGTTCCATCGGCGATAATCTGTTCCCTAGCAATCAATTCTTCGCTTAACGGAAAGCCAATTTTTCGTGCTTCTTTATGAGAAAGGGTGATGTTTAATAGGTCTGAAACATATTCGGGATCATGCACCATAAAAAAGTACTTGTTATTCGGAATTTCGGGTTCAAAGAAATTATCTGGGGTACAAGTGCCCTCATAAATTAATTGCTGCGGAAGTAATTCATACTTCTCCATAGGGAAGCGATGTCCCTTAGGAAGAGGATGTTTGTAAATAGGATGGAACGCTATTTTTAACATGATGTAAAAATAACGCCATTTGATATTCTTAGACTTTTTTTTCTAAACGTTTTAAAAGCGATAAAAATTCTTCGGCAACCTTTTTTTCTGTGAAGGGCAATCCAATATTTCGAATTGGGCTTCTTATCCATAATCTATAATTTAAGTCAGACTTATTGTATTCAATCGTGCTTTGGTTAAAATCAACGGATTTAATATTGAAACTAGTCGAAGAATTATATTTTATACTTTTAATAGTGATTAGACCATTCTCAAAATCTAATTTAGATTCGTATTTTTTATTTTTTAGTGCATTTATTTTGATAACTATTTCTTTGATAGAAACTTCTTCTGACAAGTG
>JALQZD010000301.1 GCA_023258495.1 Polaribacter sp. | reverse complement strand
TATATGCTTGTTATTTTGAATAACGGTGAGTTGTTTTATCCAATTTAGGTGTGGATTGTTTACCTTTTTGAAGGTAACATTTTGAAAATCGGTAGGAAAGTGAACAGGAGATTCAGCGATATCTATCTCCAGCCAGTTTGTTTGAATCGGTATCGTTGTTAATTTATTTGCCTTATAATTTCGATTGGGAAGGACTGTTTCAATTTTTTCAACTGCAGTAGGAGGAAGCTGATAGGTAAATCTAATTTGATATTTACCACGCAAAAAATGATAATACTGCCACGATTCAAACATAAAATCCTCTAAGTAAGAAGAAAGATATACCTCCGCATTAATATAGTGATTAGGTTGAGCGGCTATAACTTTTGTTTCCATTGACGTTACGTCGTCATTGATGATTGACCAGTCTGCCTTTTTGATAAAAACATTCCCTGCCTCATCTCGAATTTCAATATTCCAAAGCCATTCTAAACGTTGTTGATGCCGAATATTTTCTAAGATAATCCAAGGTTCATTACTTGTATTTTTTGAGAAAACTCTAAAGACAGGAGGGTTTGCTGTGCTTAATGATTGTGCTGTATTTGTGTTAATTAAATTGACTTTAATAGTGTCTTGAGCGATTGCTTTCATGGAAAAAACACTAAGAAAGAGAAAGGATATTATTTTCATTTTAGAATAATTCATCCTGAGGTTTGGTCGCCCAACTTCGTCATCATTTCAGACAACGAAGTTAGGTAACCTGAGTTCTAACTATTTTAAAAATGGAATAAATCTCGGTACTTCTTTTTGGTAAGTTGCATAATCAGGATATTTCTTTGCTGAAATCTCTTCGCTGAAATCAGAACTTCCTTTGAAAAGTAATACCAAGAGTAAACAGCCAATAACTGACCAATTCAGCCAATTACCTGTTGCGGCAACGCTAAAAAAGTAAAAAACAACCCAAATTGCCTGCTCGGCGGTGTAGTTCGGGTGACGCATTTTTCCCCAAAGTCCTGTATGCGTAAAGCCTTTTTTGTAAAAATCTCCCAGTTCTTCTCCAGAATTTTTGCGACGATGTTTTTCAGTTTGATAATCCCATTGTTGTTGGTCGGCAATGTATTCCATAACTACAAAGCCAATGAAAACAATAGCTAAAATCCAATCAAAAATGCCCAATGCACCGCCATTCATACTCTTGACTGTCGGCAGCGTCATTAGTAAAATGAGTCCCATTTGATAGGCTGAGATAAAAAATAAATTGAATAGCATCCACAAAAAAGGCGAGTTCAACCCTGGTTTTTGACGCAAAACTGCCCAGCGATAATCTTCGTCACCTTCCCAAAATTTCCAAGAATAACCGCCTCGACGATTGAAATTATAAGTTAATCTTGCCGCCCAAATTGTAACCAAAATTGCCATTAATAATAGACGCGGCTCATACGCTGCATCAACAGCAACAATCCAAGCATAAGGAACAGGAATTATTGACCATAATTTATCGACCTGACTGTAATTGTTTGTAATTGTACTAATGATAAAACAGGCGGCAGCCGCTACGCCATAGACAATCAGTAACTTATTTAATGTCGTTTGTTGAATATTCGTCAAAGGCTCATCGAAGTAAAAAGCGACGACAGGGACAACAATTAATGTAAAAATTAATAGTAAAGCGGTTTTCCACATTTTCTTTCGGTTTAATTGGTTT
>JALQZD010000276.1 GCA_023258495.1 Polaribacter sp. | reverse complement strand
GATAGATTTTATAACAAGCAACAAAAAATGCTGTAAATAAAAAAAGCAACCCAAATGGGAAGCTTTCTATTGGCTTTACAACCGAGACACAAAATTGTGTCTCACAACAACAGTTCAAATATAGACAAATAAAAGTCATTTCAAAAGAAACTTCCAATATATTAACTTATTGTTTTTAAATCAATTGATTGTATCTTTGCGAACTCAAATTCAACATAATACAAGGAATTAATGCAATTATCAGATCAAGAGATTGTTCGTAGAGAGAAACTCAGCAAATTAAGAGCCTTGGGAATCAACCCGTATCCTGCTGATTTATTTGAAATGAATTCGAATTCTACCGATATCAAATCGAATTTTGAAGAAGGTCGTTCGGTTACTATTGCTGGCCGTTTGATGTCAAGAAGAATTCAGGGTAAAGCTTCATTTGCCGAACTTCAAGATTCTGATGGTCGTATCCAGGTATATTTCAACAGAGATGAAATTTGTACTGGCGAGGATAAAACCTTGTATAATGAAGTTTATAAAAAGCTTTTAGACATTGGTGACTTCGTTGGAATTACCGGAGAACTATTCACGACTAAGGTTGGAGAAAAAACCATAATGGTAAAGGATTTTTCTTTATTGAGTAAATCCTTAAAACCACTACCATTACCGAAAACGGATGCTGATGGAAACGTGTATGACGAGTTTAACGACCCTGAATTGCGTTACAGACAGCGTTATGCTGATCTAGTTGTGAATCCACAAGTGAAAGAAGTATTTGTAAAGCGCACTAAATTGTTCAGTGCTATGCGTTCGTTTTTTAACGAAGCGGGATATTTCGAAGTTGAAACACCGATTTTACAACCGATTCCAGGTGGTGCCGCAGCGAGACCATTTATTACCCATCATAATTCATTGGACATTCCTTTATACATGAGAATTGCTAACGAATTGTACCTAAAGCGTTTAATCGTTGGAGGTTTTGATGGCGTGTATGAGTTCTCTAAAAACTTTAGAAATGAAGGAATGGATAGAACTCATAATCCTGAGTTTACCGCGATGGAAATTTACGTGGCTTACAAGGATTACAACTGGATGATGGAATTTACCGAAAATCTTTTGGAACATTGTGCAATGGCAGTAAATGGAACAACAAAAGCAACATTTGGTGAACATCATATTGATTTCAAAGCCCCTTATCCAAGGGTAACCATGGCAGATTCAATCAAGCATTTTACCGGTTTTGATATCACTGGAAAATCGGAAGATGAAATTCGTCAGGCGGCAATTTCAATGGGAATTGAAGTGGATGGTTCTATGGGTAAAGGAAAATTGATTGATGAGATATTTGGGGAAAAGTGTGAAGGGAACTATATCCAACCAACATTTATTACGGACTATCCGAAGGAAATGAGTCCGCTTTGTAAAGAGCATCGTGATAATCCTGAACTTACAGAACGTTTTGAACTAATGGTTTGTGGAAAAGAAATCGCGAATGCCTATTCAGAGTTGAACGATCCTATCGACCAAAGAGAACGATTTGAAGCACAATTAAAATTAGCCGATCGCGGAGATGATGAAGCGATGTTTATCGATCAAGATTTCTTAAGAGCCCTTGAGTATGGAATGCCTCCAACATCAGGACTAGGAATTGGAATGGATCGTTTGATCATGTTCTTAACGAACAATCAGTCAATTCAGGAAGTATTGTTCTTCCCACAAATGAAGCCCGAAAAAACTGCTCCATCGGTTGAGTTAAATGATGATGAAAAAGCGGTATTTGAGATTCTTCAGAAGGCAGAATCGATGGCACTACATGAATTAAAAACACAGTCTGGTTTATCGAATAAAAAATGGGATAAAACCATAAAGGGATTAACCAAGAAAGACGTAGCTAAAGTGACCAAAAATGATGATGGTCTTTTTGTCGAGATTTTATAATCCTGATCTATACTAAAAACAAAAAAGGAATCACAAATGTGGTTCCTTTTTTGTGTTAAAAGGCTTTTTTAAAAACAATTGAATACAAATTAAATTTTTAAAAAATGTCTACCCTCTAAATTTTACAGGCAAATGAACCACTTTCTTTGTTTCAAAGAAGTCTTCCTCGAAATAATCGGTTAAATCATAAATTGTTGCTGAAGTATACAGGTTCAATTCTTCAGACAGATCTCCACCTTTAAGATATAGGATTCCATTTCTTAACTCGTGGTTTTGCTGTTTGGAAATACGTCCTTTTACCCATCTCACGAAGGTCTCCATTTGTGCCACGGCACGACTTACAATGAAGTCATAGGTATCTTTCACTTCCTCAACCCTTCCATGAGTAGTGATTACATTTTCAAGTCCTAGACCCGCGACAACCTCATTCACCACTTTTATTTTTTTTCCAATAGAATCGACCAAATGAAATTGCGTTTCCGGAAAAAGAATCGCTAAGGGAATCCCTGGAAATCCACCTCCAGTTCCAACATCCATGACCTTTGATCCTGGTTCAAATTTGATCACTTTTGCAATCCCCAAGGAATGTAAAACATGTCGCAAATACAACTCATCGATATCTTTGCGTGAAACTACGTTGATTTTTAAATTCCAATCCTGATAGAGTTCATTCAGTTTCTCAAATTGAATGCGTTGATTATCAGTTAAATTCGTAAAGTATTTGTTAATAATTTCCATAGAAAATTAATGACAAAATTATGGATTTGTACGGCAATTCTTTATTAATTTAGACGTTTAATTTTCAGTTAAAACTAAGATGGTATGAATAACATCCAATTTTCAAGAATCAATAATGCAAAATTCTTTCGTACACTGAATAAAAGAGTCAATCAATACTTTAAAGAAAACAACATAAAGAAGACAGGAAACTGGAAATTATATACAAAGGCAATGATCATGTTTGCCATTTTTCTTGTTCCATTCATTTTAATTCTAACGGTAGATATGCCACAATGGGTAATGTTGATTCTAGTCGTAGTTACGGGTATTGGAATGGCTGGTGTAGGAATGAATGTAATGCATGATGCGAACCATGAATCATTTTCAAAACGAAAATGGGTCAATAATTTAATGGGTAGTAGCATTTATATTCTTGCGGGTAATGTATACAATTGGAAGGTTCAGCATAATGTTTTACATCATACATTCACCAATATCAAAGATCATGATGAGGATTTAGATGCAGGTCGAATCGTACGATTTACCAAACATGCGAAATGGTTTAAAATCCATAGGCTTCAAAAATATTATTCAGTGTTCCTCTATGGTTTGTTAACGATTAATTGGGCGATTACCACCGATTTCAAACAAATGCGTCGTTATTTGAAACGAAAATTATCCTATGGTAAATTTCCAAATCCAACAACTGAGTGGACGAAATTGGTTATTACTAAAATGCTTTACTACGTCCTATGGATCGTATTACCTATTTTGGTTTTAAAAATAGCTTGGTGGAAGGTTTTAATTGGATTTTTCGTCATGCACTACACAGCAGGAATTATTTTAAGTCTAATTTTCCAATTGGCACATATTGTTCCGAAGGCAGAAACTCCGAAGCCAGACAAAGACGGTAATTTAGAACACTCTTGGGCGGTTCATCAGCTTTATACAACTTCAAATTTTGCGCCGAGCAATTGGTTTATAAATTTTTACACAGGAGGATTAAACTATCAGGTTGAACATCATATTTTTCCGCATATTTCTCATGTTCATTACAAGAAAATCGCGAAGATTGTAAAGGAAACAGCAAAAGAATTCAATCTACCATATAACGAATACAAAACAACAAGAAAAGCAATCATTGAACACTTTAGATACTTGGGAATTCTAGGAAAGAACCCTGAGTTAGTATAATTTATTATCATGTCACATCCCTTATCAGATCGAATCAACAGCTTACCAACGTCTCAGACATTGGCTATGGCTGCAAAAGCAAGAGAACTAAGAGCAGAAGGAAAAGATATTATTGGGTTGAGTTTAGGTGAACCCGATTTTAATACACCAGACTTTATTAAGGACGCTGCAATCGAGGCCATTAACGAGAATTACAATTCATATACCCCTGTAGATGGATATTTAGAATTAAAAGAGGCTATTTGTACCAAATTTGAACGCGACAACAATGTCAAATACACTCCAAATCAAATTGTTGTCTCAACAGGTGCGAAACAGTCGATTGCAAATGTTGCACAGGTGCTTTTAAATCCGGGTGATGAAGTCATTCTTCCAACACCTTATTGGGTAAGTTATTCGGCTATTGCTACCCTGTGTGAGGCGAAATTTGTAGAAGTTTCTTCTACTATTGAAAATGATTTTAAAATTACTCCAGCACAACTTGAAGCTGCGATTACATCAAAAACCAAAATGATATTTTTTAATTCGCCAAATAATCCGAGTGGAACGGTTTACAGTGAAGAAGAATATCGTGCTTTGGCAAAAGTTCTAGAAAAATACCCACAGATTTATATTCTTTCTGATGAAATATATGAGCACATTAATTATGATGCAAAACCATTCAGTTTCGCATCTATTGAAAGTATGTATGATCGCACCATTACGGTAAATGGATTGGCAAAAGCCTTTGCGATGACCGGATGGAGAATTGGATATATAGGAGCGCCACAATGGATTGCTAAGGCTTGCACCAAAATGCAGGGTCAAGTAACTTCGGGGACAAATTGTATTGCACAGCGAGCCGCAATTACTGCCGTATTAGCTCCCACAGAAAAGATTCAATACATGGTGGATGAATTTCGAACTCGAAGAGACATCATTGTCGGATTATTAAAACAAATAGAGGGGTTTAACGTTAATGTTCCAACAGGAGCTTTCTATGTTTTCCCAGATATCTCCAGCTTTTTTGGTAAAACATTAAATGGAGTTGAAATTTCAAATGCTAATGATTTCGCCTTGTATCTTCTTGAACACGCAAATGTTGCCACAGTAACTGGTGATGCTTTTGGATTCCCAAATTGTATCAGAATTTCATATGCAGCATCAGAATCTCAAATTCGAGAGGCAATATCAAGAATTAAGACTGCTCTATTCTAAGTAATTTAGATTTATAATTTTTAAAATAAATAAAGGCTCACAATTGTGAGCCTTTTCCGATATATAGAGAAGACCATTTACATGGTCATTAGGATTAATACGATTGCGAAGAACGAAATTTGCAATACCGTTCCCGGTGCACTGATTAAACCTGATGTGATTTTTAATTTCATATTTGATATCGTCTCTGCATGAGCGTAGCGAATCTCAGATTCAATTTCTCTCTTGTATGCAGATGTCAAAATTCCACGTTTCACTCTTGGTGTATTTTCTAATTCCATTTTGATTGTTGTTAAGGTTGATTCTATTTTATAGACTCCTATTTGAAATTATTGTTACAATTGACCCACTTTAAATGTGTTAAATAATGTATAACATAAACACTAGTATTTGATTTCCAATGAAAACAGAATTCAGAGTAATATGAAAAAAAACCGCAAACTTTAATTGCGGTTTATTCTCTAGGGGAAGCAAGATTCAGTTTCGTTTCTTAGGGGGATTGGATTGGCATCTTGCCCTTAAATTACTTTTTTTGGTACTCAAAAATGCGTCATAATATTTCAAGTTTGAAGTCATAATCGTTGAATGCTCGGGTTGCTTCGATTAAATGTTATTTTTTTACTGATAAATAAAAAAGTATTATGAAAACAAAAAATCCACAACGGAATTGTGGATTTAGTTTGGTTATATATCAGATTTAAAGGACTAGTTAATCGACGTTGTCGTGCAGAAAACTATTATTGCTTTTCAATTGTATTCCTTCGTCATCCGTATGGATAGAGGTCTTGGACTTACTAATTGTAGCATTGGGTTCTAAATCTACGCCCAAACGCTTGTAGGCGGGTTGTTTTTCAATTTCATCAATATTCTTATTTAACTGCTCGTTAAACTTATAATTGAATCCCTTCATTTTTTTTCTGCGCTCCTCAGCCCGTTTCTGTAATTCGGCGATTGTTAAACTCAATGGTGAAACTTCTTCACCGTCAAAATCGCTACTACTAGTTTCAACAGTTTTAGTTTTGAGTTCAAAACGCACTTCTTCCTCCTCTTCTTCTACCTGAGGATTTGATATTTGAGAACTCTTTCCAATGGTAGGCTCTAAATTAAAGTCTTCTAAAACATATCTTTTTTCACTCTGGGCCGTCACAGAAGTTTCATGGTCCGTTTCGCTATGTAACTGTAAATTATTCTGATTTGGACTCACCTCTTCATAGGAATTTAAAGGCAAATCAAATAGTAGATGATCCTCTACGATTTCATCTGTTTCCTCTTCAACTATTTCAATCTTCGGTGTGGTATCATTAATAATGAATTCTACATCATCTTGCATTGGCAACACCTCTTCGTATTCAACCTCAATGTTCGCAATCACTTCGGTAGTTTGTTGTAAATCATTAGTTGGTGTCTCTTCATAATCATCCTCTAATACATGAATAATCTTTTCACTAGAAACCTCTTCAATTTCCGTGGATTTAATCAACGTATTCTCACCGAAATTATAAGTTGCTTTTTGATCTTCTTCCAATGTGTGGATGATCTTTTTTACCTCAGTATTCGTTATGGTGCTCTGTTGATCTGCTGCAAATCCGGTGGCAACGATTGTCACAGAAATTGCTTCTCCCAATTCTTCATCCTCTCCAATACCCATGATGATATTGGCATCAAATCCCGCCTCTGTTTGAATGTAATCATTAATTTCTCCAATTTCATCTAAGGTCACCTCATCAGTTCCAGAAACAATTAACAGCAATACATTCTTTGCTCCTGTAATTTTGTTATCATTTAATAATGGAGAATCTAATGCCTTAATAATAGCATTCTTTGCACGATTTTGTCCTTCTTCTCTAGCAGACCCCATAATCGCTGTTCCACTATTTGAAAGCACTGTTTTAGCATCATGTAAATCAATATTCTGCTTGTAGTGATGGGTAATTACCTCTGCAATTCCTCTCGCTGCTGTACTTAATACTTCATCTGCCTTAGAAAACCCTGCTTTAAACCCGAGGTTACCATACACCTCTCTCAGTTTGTTATTATTGATAACAATCAAAGAATCGACATTCTGACGCAATTGATCAATTCCTAATTGCGCTTG
Organism: Polaribacter sp.; assembly: GCA_023258495.1. Classification (GTDB taxonomy): domain Bacteria; phylum Bacteroidota; class Bacteroidia; order Flavobacteriales; family Flavobacteriaceae; genus Polaribacter. Next base: position 5,593 of record JALQZD010000276.1, on the reverse strand, counting down.
TTTTGCACGCATACGACCTTCAAACTGGAATGGTATGGTTACGATTCCCACCGTCAAGATATCCATGTCTTTGGCGATTTTGGCAATAATTGGAGCTGCTCCAGTACCTGTTCCTCCACCCATTCCGGCTGTAATGAATACCATCTTCGTATGCACATTCAGCATCTGCTGAATTTCCTGCATGCTTTCTTTAGCAGCCTGTGCACCAATTTCTGGATTTGCACCCGCTCCCAATCCAGAAGTAAGATTAGCTCCTAACTGAATTTTGTTCGGAATAGGACTATTTTCAAGGGCTTGTGCATCTGTATTACAAATGACAAAATCTACGCCCCTGATTTGTTGTTTATACATATGATTTACAGCATTGCTACCGCCCCCACCGACACCGATTACCTTAATTGTACTCGATTGCGTTTTAGGCATCTCAAAAACAATGTTACCTAGATCTGTACTCATAATTTCACTTATATTTTTGGTTTTCTTGTTTCGTTTATTCTGCGTTATCTAAAAAATCTTTTAACCCCTCTGCGAATTTCTCAAAGAAGGATTTCTTTTTTGATTTTGGTTCCTCAACCGGTTGCTCTTGGTTTTCTTCTGCTAATGCTTCTTCTGCGACTTCTTGATCACGATCTCCTTTTTCTAAGCCTTCCATCAACAATCCCACAGCTGTTGCAAATGCTGGACTTGAAAGCGTTTCGTCAGAATCACCCGCCAAATGTTCATTTGGATATCCGATACGAGCATCCATTCCGGTGATGTATTCCACCAATTGTCTCAAATGCTTCAATTGAGATCCACCTCCAGTTAATACGATTCCGGCAATTAGTTTCCCTTTGCTTGTTTCATGACCATAATTCTTGATTTCCAAGTACACATGTTCAATAATTTCCTGAACACGGGCATGAATGATTTTAGAAAGGTTCTTTAACGTAATTTCTTTAGGTTCTCGACCTCTTAATCCTGGAATAGAAACGATCTCAGTTTCCTTATTTTCTCCCGGCCAAGCAGATCCAAATTTGATTTTGAGTAATTCTGCTTGCTTCTCAATAATCGAACAACCTTCTTTGATATCATCCGTAATAACATTTCCTCCAAACGGAATTACAGCTGTATGTCTAATGATCCCATCCTTAAAAATAGCTAAGTCTGTTGTTCCACCTCCTATATCAATGAGCGCGACTCCAGCTTCTTTTTCCTCCTGACTCAATACTGCGGATGCAGAGGCCAATGGCTCTAATGTGATATCTTTCAAATTCAAACCAGCACTTTTCACACAACGTCCAATATTTCTGATGGATGAAACCTGACCAACAACCACGTGAAAGTTTGCTTCCAATCGTCCTCCATACATACCTATTGGCTCTTTAATTTCCCCTTGAGAGTCTACCTTAAAATCTTGTGGTAACACGTGAATGATTTCCTCACCTGGAAGCATGACCAACTTGTGCACTTGATTCACAAGGTTTTCTATATCTAGTTCGTCAATGACTTCGTCGGCATTAATTCGGGTGATGTAATCACTATGATGCAATGACCTTATATGCTGACCTGCGATCCCTACAACAACTTCATCAATCTTCAATCCAGAAACACCTTGAGCCTCATCTACCGCCTGCTGGATAGATTGAATAGTTTGAGTGATATTACTTACCACCCCTCTTTTTACACCTAAACTTTTCGCTTTACCAATACCAACAACTTCAATTTTCCCGTACTCGTTTTTACGACCAATCATGGCAACAATTTTAGTTGTCCCAATATCTAACCCAACTGCTATTTTATTGTTCTCCATACTGCTCTATTTAGTACACACCACCTGGTTGTGATATTTTAAGTTTATGTTTTTATAATTTCTCATTACCTCTTCGTTAAACGATTTATTATAAAACGCTTTAAGCTTATTAAATTTTATATCAATGTCATTTAATTGTCCGAACTCGATGGTATAATCTCCACTACGCACTTTAAACTCTATTTCTTTATCATTCTTTTGACGCACGCCGATCAGTTCTTTTTTCAAAAAATCATCAGCATAAATCATATTTAAAAGTGGAGTCATTTCAATTACATCGTCAGTGGTTTTAGTGCCTGACACTAAAATTACTCTGGGAGTATAATTCTCCGAAAGCGGCATTCTAAACCCTTTACTATCAATATAAAAAGAACTATCCGCCGCGATAAATCGCGCGATAGGTTTCTTCTCAACAACAATCGTTTTTAACTCTCCTGTTATGGTCATGCAAACAGAGGCGGCATCTACGTACGGATTTTCGGTTACCTTAGACTCCAAATTATGTAAATCTAATTCAGATTTTGCTTGATTTGTAAGGGGTTCACCATTTTGTATTAACAATTTATTAACCATAGTCTGACTCAAAAAATACGGATTCTTACCCCCGAATTGGATGGTAATCTCACTTACCTTTTTACGTTGGTTTTTACGATTCGAAAAGGATTGTAAAATTCCAAATCCGATGATTAGAATTAAAAACAGACCATATTTTAAAAATTGCTTAATTCTTTCCATAATTCATTTTTAATTCCTGACTTACTTCCTGAATCAATACCCCAATATCTCCAGCACCTAACATGGCTAGAATCTTACATTTTGAATCTAAAATTCTTTGTTTTACCTCTTCTTTGGTAATCAATTTTTTATTCGGATTATTTATTTTTTCCAATAACCAGGTTGCGGTAACCCCTTTGATAGGCAATTCTCTTGCCGGATAAATATCCAATAAGGCAACTTCATCAAACTGCTCTAATGACTTCGCAAAATCGTCGACAAAATCTTTAGTTCTTGAGAATAAATGAGGCTGAAAAATAGCCATCACTTTTTCATTTGGATACAATTCTCTTACGGATTGGTACACCGCATTAATTTCTGTCGGATGATGCGCATAATCGTCAATAAGCACAAAACCATCTCGTCGTATTCGATATGAAAATCGTCGTTGCACTCCTGCAAATGATTGTAATTGTTTTTTAATCGTTTCATGGTCAACTCCATAACAATCTGCCATAGCAAAAGCAGCGATTGCATTCATCATATTATGCCTTCCAGGCAATAAAAAATGAACATCTTTCACTACCGATTTTGGGGTCCGAATATCAAATTCATAATGACCATCGGTAATTCTTATATTTTGACCGACATAATCGGCCTCTTCATTCACCGCATAGGTCAATCCTTTTACTGGTAACCCTTTTGCAACAATCATTTGATCTGTCACCTTATTTGCAAAGGCCTGGAACGATTCTAATAATGCATCATGTTCTCCATAAATATCCAGATGGTCAGCATCCATAGACGTAATACAGGCAATATTTGGTGACAATTGTAAGAATGATCGATCAAACTCATCCGCCTCTACCACAGAAATTTCACTTCCGCCCAAAATCAAATTTGAATTGTAATTCTCTGCTATTCCTCCTAAAAATGAAGTGGCGTTTTGACTACTCATAATATGACCTAAAATTGACGAAGTAGTTGTTTTTCCATGGGTGCCTGCAACCGCCAATGAAAAACTATTTTTAGTGATTTCACCCAAGACCTCAGCTCTCTTTAAAACATTAAAACCATTGTCTGAAAAATAGATTAACTCTTTGTGTTCCTTCGGAATTGCAGGCGTGTAGACCACCAAAGTGTTTTCGGGAGCAATGTTTGAAGAAGATATACGATCGACATCTTCTTCAAAGTATACATCCACATTTAAAACTGATAATTCCTTAGTAATTAAAGTTGGGGTTTTATCGTATCCTGAAACATATTTTCCCTGACGCACAAAATACCGAGCAAGCGCAGACATTCCGATGCCTCCGATCCCTATGAAATAGATATTTTGTACCTCTTTTGTTATCACTGAATTAGTTTTTCAATTTCATTTACAATTGAATCGGTAGCATTCGGTAATGCCAACGATTTTATATTTATCGATAGTTCTTTTTGACGATTCTCATCCAAAACAAGTCCAACAAACAAATCCTTAAAACCATCCAAATTCTTCTCAGCAATCATAAGAGCCGCATTTTCATCTACAATTGATTTTGCATTTTTTGTCTGATGATCTTCAGCAACATTTGGAGAAGGGATAAAAATCACAGGCTTACCAACAATGCATAATTCAGATACCGAACTTGCTCCAGCTCTTGAGATGATCATATCTCCTGCTCCATAAGCAAAATGCATTTCTTTTATGAATTCAAATACCTGAACATGTTTCAATTCATTGTACTTTTTATATTCTTCGAAATATAGTTTCCCGCACTGCCACAGCACCTGAACATTCAGTTTTTCAAACAACGGTAATTGCTCCTCAATTAATTGATTCACTCTTCTGGCTCCCAAGCTTCCTCCCAGGACCAATAACGTCTTTTGACTTTTTTTCAAATTGAAAAATGATAATGCTTCAGCTCTCTTTTCTGAAGTATTCAATAAATCCTGACGCACCGGATTTCCAGTTTTTATGATTTTCTCTTTCGGGAAAAATCGCTCCAATCGATCATAAGCAACACATACTTTTTTTGCTTTTTTCGACAAGAGTTTATTGGTGATTCCCGGGTAGGAATTCTGTTCCTGAATTAATGTTGGAATTCCTTTTCTAGCTGCGGCATATAAGGTGGGCCCACTCGCAAATCCTCCAGTACCAATCGCAATCGTCGGCTTGAAATTTCTAACAATTCCAAAAGCTTCAAGTGTACTTGATATCAACTTAAATGGGAACATTAAATTTTTCATGGTCAGGTGTCGCTGAAACCCCGAGATCCATAATCCTTTAATGGGATATCCTGCTGCTGGAACTTTCTCCATCTCCATTTTATTCTTTGCACCAACGAATAAAAATTCAGCATCCGGATACTTCTTTTGTAATGCGTTTGCGATTGCTATGGCCGGATAAATATGTCCGCCTGTACCTCCTCCAGATATTAAAAACTTATAGTGTTTCATGTAAAATATCTAAAGGGTTATCATCTAAAATATCTTCTTCGGTTTCTTCTTTGGATGCACTCACACTCAATACCATTCCGAGCGCAAAGCAGGTCATCCAGATAGAAGTACCACCACTGCTAATTAGTGGTAATGTTTGACCCGTAACCGGGAACAAATTTGTCGCCACGCACATATTGATAATGGCTTGAAATACTATGGAAAGCCCTACACCCAAAACCAGAAGGGAACCAAAAACCGTAGCTGTATTTCGAACGACCACAAACAATCGAAATAGTAATAAGAAGTAAATCGAAACAATGAGTACACCACCGATTAATCCGAATTCCTCGATAATAATCGCATAAATAAAATCTGATGTAGACTGTGGTAAAAAGTTCTTTTGAACACTTTTCCCTGGCCCTTTTCCGACCATTCCGCCAGTAACAATTGCAATTTTTGCCTTTTCAACCTGATAGGATTCTTTACCCTCATTGGTAGCAAAGTTTTCGATTCTGCTTTGCCAGGTTTGAACTCGGTTAGGCATTGCATCAGGAAAAGCTTTCACCACCAAAATAAATAAGGCTAAAGAAAACACGCCTATACCAACAATGTATCCCAAGTATTTTAACGGATATCCCCCTATAAAACTCATCACCAAAATCA
>JALQZD010000250.1 GCA_023258495.1 Polaribacter sp. | reverse complement strand
CAGTACAGACGCATACACCATTCCTTCTGCTTTGTAATCCAATCCGAATAAGGGTTTACCAGTTACAATTTTATCGATGTCCACATTAACCGCATCAGTTCCAATAATCTTATAATCTTTCGGGTCTTTCAAGGTAATATCCTCTGGGATATCAAGTTTAGCGGCTTCTTTTACGACTTCTCCATAACCTAATTTGTCACCAAGACCATTGGTAATCATACCATTTTCAGCTTTACAGGTTGAGGCATCTACTCCCCATTTCGCAGCAGCCGCATTCACTAACATTTGACGAGCCGTAGCTCCTGTTTTACGCAATGCATCCCATCCAAATCGAATAGATTGTGATCCACCCGCGACCTGACGTTGGTAATTTTTGGTATCTAAAACACCTTGAGCAACATTTACCATGCTCCATTCTACATCCAATTCCTCCGCAATAATCATTGGCATAGATGTTTTAACTCCCTGTCCAATTTCAGGATTCGGAGAGAAAATAGTCACATAGCCTTCATCTGAAATTTTGATAAATGCATTGAAATCATTGAAATTTAATGATGCAAGATCAACGGGCATTTTCGCCTCTGGTTTGCAGGCCTGAAATAAATTGAAACCAATTAAAAGTCCGCCACTCGCCAAAGCTGAGGTCTTAATAAAGTTTCTTCTACTAAGGTTACTTATATTTTGAGTACTCATGTTCTATTGATTTATGGGTTAGGACATTTTTTCAGAAGCCAGTTTTACGGCTTTCTCAATTCTGTTATACGAAGCACATCTACAGATATTTCCATGCATTGCCCGACGAATTTCTTCCTCAGTCGGATTCGGATTATCTTTCAAAAATGCTGATGCTGTCATCATTTGTCCCGATTGACAGTACCCACACTGAGGCACATCAATTTCTTTCCAAGCTTCCTGAACAGGATGTTTTCCGTCATCAGAAAGTCCTTCAATTGTGGTGATTTTTTCTCCTTCGACAGATGAAATTGGCAATGAACAACTGCGTGTAGCGACTCCTCCAATATGGATAGTACAGGCTCCACATTGAGCAATTCCACATCCAAATTTGGTTCCCACTAAATCGAGTTCATCTCGTAAAACCCATAATAATGGAGTATCTGAATCTACATTTACTGTTCTAGATTCATTATTTACTGTGATTGTGTAGTTTGGCATTTGATAAGATTTTGTAACCTCCTAAAGTTACAAAAAATATAAAACGACTGATTCGAAGAATGCTAATCTATTGTTAATATGACAAATAGGTTGTTCGGTTTTTTCAGCAATTCGAATTAAGAATGGAACTGGAAAAAGAGCAAATCAATTAAAATTTATACCTTTGCCTTGATAATGAAAGGATTATTTCAAAAAATATCGGCAATCTTGATGGCATTTATCCTAATGTTATCAACTATGTCATTCACAGTAAGCATGCATTACTGTATGGATGAATTGGTCGATACTTCATTCTTCTCAAAAGCTGAAGGATGTGGTATGGAAATGGACGCCGATGCAATTGAAATGAATGGCTGTTGTGATAATCATGAAATTAAATTAGAAGGACAGGACGAATTAAAACTTCCTGTTTCTGATTTAGGATTTGAGCAGCAATTATTCGTTGTTTCTTTTTTTTATTCATACAATGAGCTTTTTCAAGTTGTTGAGGAAGATGTAACACATTACTTCGAAAATCCACCTCCACTTCTCGTCAGGAAAATCTACAAGCTCGATGAGTCTTACTTAATTTGATTTTTAACTAGTTGAATCACCTAAGAAATATCCTTGGGTTGATTTGTGGTATCTGGTGGTTATTGAATTGCCAAAGTCAAACTATTTAATTTTCAAGATATGCTAAACAAAAGCATCAAATTTTTAATCGAAAACAAACTTGTTTCTGTCTTACTCCTCCTACTATTCTTAGGATGGGGAACCATAAACTCGCCATTTAATTGGAACACAGGTTTCTTGCCCAACAATCCTGTTGCGGTGGATGCTATTCCTGATATCGGCGAAAATCAGCAAATTGTTTTTACCAAATGGGACGGACAATCTCCGCAGGATATTGAAGATCAAATTACCTATCCATTAACAACATCGCTTCTCGGAATTCCAGGTGTGAAAACCATTCGAAGTTCAAGTATGTTCGGATTTTCTAGTATTTATATCATCTTCGAAGAGGATGTTGAGTTTTACTGGAGCCGAAGCAGAATTTTAGAAAAGTTAAATTCTTTACCGTCGAATCTTTTACCCGATGGTGTTAGTCCTACTTTAGGTCCAGATGCAACCGCATTGGGACAAATTTTTTGGTACACATTAGAGGGTAGAGACGAAAAAGGAAATGTAACAGGCGGTTGGGATCTTCACGAATTGAGAAGTGTACAAGATTATTTTGTGAAATATGGTCTTTCTTCGGCAAGTGGTGTTTCTGAAGTAGCCTCGATCGGTGGATATGTTCAGGAGTATCAAATCGATATTGATCCTGAATTAATGCGTCAGTACAACATCGGAATTCAACAAGTGGTTGCGGCCGTTAAGGCGTCAAATAAAGATATTGGAGCGCAGACCTTAGAAATCAATCAAGCAGAATATTTAGTTCGTGGTTTAGGATATATCAAATCCATAGCCGATCTTGAAGAAACGGTTATAACTTCAAAAAACTTTACCCCAATCCGAATTAAGGACATTGCTAAAATCAATTTGGGTCCTGCGACTCGAAGAGGAATTCTTGATAAAGAAGGAGCAGAAGTTGTTGGTGGTGTTGTGGTAGCGCGATACGGCGCCAATCCGTTGGAAGTGATCAATGCGGTTAAAGAAAAAATAAAAGAAATTAGTCCGGGTTTACCGAGTAAACAATTAAAAGACGGTAGTACTTCTCAGATTACCATTATTCCGTTTTATGACCGCACAGAACTGATTCAAGAAACACTTGGAACACTAAACGAGGCGCTAACTTTAGAAATCTTAATTACCATTTTGGTGATTATCATTATGGTGTATAACCTAAGGGCTTCAATTTTAATTTCCGGATTATTACCCATTGCCGTTTTAATGGTTTTTATCGCGATGAAAGCCTTTAATGTTGATGCCAATATCGTTGCACTTTCGGGTATCGCAATAGCCATTGGAACTATGGTAGATGTTGGAGTCATATTGTCTGAAAATATTCTTCGTCATTTAGAAGAAAAGAAAGAAGGGTTATCAATAAATGAGGTAGTCTACAATGCTACATCCGAAGTATCAGGAGCAATTGTGACGGCAGTAATGACGACTATTATCAGTTTTATTCCGGTATTTACAATGATTGGTGCAGAAGGAAAATTATTTAGACCCTTGGCCTTCACCAAAACATTTGCACTTGTTGCTTCCATAGTTGTCGCGCTGTTCTTAATTCCGCCCTTTGCAGCATTTTTATTCAGAAAAAAGAAGGTTCAGAAAGGATTCTCTTATGCTGTTCAATCCATAATAATTGGAATTGGAATAATAGCACTATTTAGCGGATACTGGTTAGGATTGACCTTAATTGCCTTCGGAATTTCAAGTATTCTGCATCTTCAAGGGACATTTGATTCAATAGTAACTCGACGAATTCAGATCGGAATCGCTGCCACTACAATTGTTTTCTTGTTAGCCGAATATTGGAGACCTTTAGGCGTTGAAAATAGCTTTATACTCAACCTTGTTTTTGTTGGATTGATTTGCTTCGGATTGTTAGGTATATTCTCCTTTTTCATCTCCTATTATTCGCGAATTCTTGGATGGTGTCTGGAACATAAAATTGCATTTTTATCGATTCCGACTGTTATTGTCATCTGCGGATTTATCATCATGAAAAACACAGGCAAAGAGTTTATGCCATCATTAAATGAAGGATCCTTCCTACTGATGCCTACCTCAATGCCACATTCTGGAATTGAGGAAAATAAACGTGTATTGCAACAATTGGATATGGCAGTTGCCAGTATTCCAGAAATTGAAACCGTAGTTGGTAAAGCAGGTCGGACAGAATCTGCATTAGATCCTGCTCCATTATCGATGTATGAAAATGTAATTTTATACAAATCCGAATATTTATTGAATGATGCCGGAAAACGCCAACGTTACAAAGTGAATGCGGATGGTGATTATGTATTGAAAAATGGATCAACGGGCAAAGCAGATGATTTACGAACAAGAACCACAAGCTACCTAAAAACCAGGTTGGTTGCCGATAGTGATGGAGAATTCTTCAGAAACTGGAGACCTGAAATTCAATCGCCGGAGGATATCTGGAATGAAATTGTTCGCGTTACTAAACTTCCAGGAGTTACTTCTGCACCGAAATTACAACCTATAGAAACCCGATTGGTTATGCTTCAAACAGGAATGCGAGCACCCATGGGAATTAAGGTAAAAGGTCAGAATTTAAAGGAAATTGAAGCATTCGGATTGCAATTAGAATCCGTATTGAAGTCCGTAGAAGGTGTTAAGAAAGAAGCTGTTTTTGCTGATCGAATTGTAGGTAAACCCTATTTGATTATCGACATTGATCGAGCCAAAATTGCTCGTTATGGAATATCAATTCAGCAAGTTCAAAATGTTTTGAAAGTCGCTGTTGGGGGAATGACATTAACCCAAACTGTAGAAGGGAGAGAAAGATACGGGGTTCGTGTGCGATATCCGAGAGAACTGCGATCCAATCCGAGTGACTTAAATGGGATTTATATTCCTGTTGAAAACGGTAGCCCAGTTCCATTGTCTGAACTGGCAGAAATCAGATACGAACAAGGTCCACAGGTCATCAAAAGCGAGGACACCTTTTTAATTGGTTATGTGCTTTTTGACAAGTTGGATGGTTTTGCAGAAGTAGGTGTAGTTGAAAAAGCACAAAAAGCCATTGCTGCTCAAATTGAAAATGGATCAATTGTAGTTCCGAAAGGAATTAGTTTTGAATTCACAGGTACTTATGAAAATCAGGTTCGTGCTGAAAAAACGCTTAGTGTCGTGGTTCCATTGGCATTACTCATCATCTTCTTGATTTTGTATTTCCAATTCCGATCGGTATCAACTTCATTGATGGTATTTACAGGAATCGCTGTAGCTTTTGCGGGTGGATTCTTAATGATTTGGTTGTATGGACAAGATTGGTTCTTCAACTTTAATTTCTTCGGAGAAAACCTGAGAGATTTATTCCAGATGCACGCTATTAATTTAAGTGTTGCTGTCTGGGTTGGGTTTATCGCCTTATTCGGAATTGCTACGGATGATGGTGTAGTTATGGCTACCTATTTGAAACAAACATTCGATCGAAACACACCAAAAAATAAAGAGGCAATTCGAGCATCTGTTTTGGAAGCAGGCGAAAAACGAATTCGTCCCTGCCTGATGACAACAGCTACGACCTTACTTGCCTTATTGCCGATTTTAACATCGACAGGAAGAGGAAGTGATATTATGATTCCGATGGCGATACCGAGTTTTGGCGGAATGTTAATTGCATTAATCACCCTTTTCATTGTACCTGTTTTATACAGCTGGAGGGCCGAATTACAACTTAAAAAACAATAACATGAGAAATCTAAAAATTTACATAATCGCATTGATGGTAAGTTCATTTTCTTATGGACAAACATTAGAAAGTTTGATTGCTGAAGGATTGAAAAACAGTCCTGAAATTCAAGAAAGGCAATCCAATTTCAAAGGGATTCAGGAGCGTAAAAACGAAGTAAATACCTTGCCAAATACAAATTTCGGATTAGGATACTTCCTTAGCGAACCCGAGACCCGAACAGGTGCACAACGATTGAAGTTATCTGTTTCGCAAATGATGCCTTGGTTTGGTTCGATCACAACCAGACAGAATTATGTGACTTCGATTGCAGAAGCCAAATTTGTTGATATTGCTATTGCGAGTCGAAAATTAATTGCCTCTATTTCGCAGAGCTATTACCAACTGTATTCGAATCAGGAGAAACGCAAAATTCTTAGTAAGAATATTGAGTTACTCAAGACTTACGAAACGATGGCACTAACTGCCGTTGAAACTGGAAAAGCATCCGCAGTGGACGTGCTAAAACTTCAAATTCGTCAGAATGATCTTGAAAAATTAGTGAAGATTTTAGAGCAGCAGTATGCATCCGAAGAAACCCGAATGAATCGTTTCTTGAATCGAGAGAAGGATGAAACCATTGCATTATTGCAAGAATTGAATATGCCAAAAACAATTCCATCCGTAGATAAAGGTAATATGGCTATTCATCCTGAATTGATCAAATACGATAAACTCTATCAGTCTGTAGAGCAATCCGAATTGTTGAATCAAAAAGAGCAAATGCCAATGATTGGATTTGGATTTGATTATGTGGCGGTGGCAGAACGACCAGGAATGAGTTTTTCAGATAATGGGAAAGACATTGTAATGCCTATGTTTTCGGTATCGATTCCTATTTTTAATAAAAAATACCGCTCCAAAACCAAGCAGAATGATTTTCAAAAAGAAGCTTTAGTCTTCGGAAAGGAATCTCGAAAGAATACGCTAATCACAAAATTGGAAACTGCGCTTAATAACAGAATTTCGTCAAAAATCAATTTTGACACTCAGGTTCAGAATCTAGAAAAAGCAAATAATGCTGAACAGATTTTAATCAAAAGTTATGAGAGTGGGACCTTAAATTTCAATGATGTTCTGGATATCCAGGAATTACAATTGAAGTTTCAGATGGAGAAGATAGAAGCCATTAAGAGTTTCTTTATTCAAAGTACGATTATCAACTATTTAAGCAATTAACCATGGTAAACAGACAAACCTCATTAAAAATTAGAAAAACCCATAGGTACCTTGGCCTATTCTTAGGAATTCAGTTCTTGTTTTGGACCATTAGTGGCCTGTACTTTAGTTGGACAGACATCGACGAAATACATGGTGATCATTACAAAAACCTGGCCTATGAACCACAATCATTCGATAGTTTGATGAGTCCGTCAGTACTTGAATTGAAGTCACCCATTCAATCCATAGAAATTAGAGATATCGCAAATGAACCTTATTATTTTATCAATAAAAAAGGATTGTATCATGCTAGAAGCGGAGTTCAAAAGAACGGAATTACAGCGCAAGAAGCGTTGTATGTCGCGGGAAACTTTATGAAAAAAGAGTTAGAAGTTAGCGGGATCACCAAAATCACTGAAACCGACAAACATCACGAGTACCGTGAAAAATTATTACCTGCTTATGTTATTTCCTATAAAACAGACGATGAACTAAAAGCATATGTCTCTGTAATAGACGGAAAATTCCAGACCGTTCGTCATCAAAGTTGGCGATGGTTCGATTTTCTCTGGATGACACACACCATGGATTACGAAGGAAGAGACAATTTTAATACAACCGTATTACGCGCCTTTTCTCTTTTAGGATTAATAACTGTGATGAGCGGATTTTTACTATGGTTCGTATCCTCACCATCAATTAGAAAAATTACAAATCGAAAAAAATAATTCCCATGAAAAAAACAGCAATTTACATCGGGTTACTTCTAACGGGTCTACTATTGGGCTGGTTATTGTTCGGCGGGAATTCTACCCATGAAGACAATCATGAACACAATACAGAGACTAAAGCAAATCAAATGTGGACCTGTTCGATGCATCCACAAATCATGAAAACAGAACCAGGAGATTGTCCTATTTGCGGAATGGATTTAATTCCGGCAGAAGCAGGTGCAGAAGGCTTAGCTGCAGACGAATTTAAATTGACAGAAAATGCCATGAAATTGGCGAATATTCAAACCACAATAATAGGTTCTACAGATGGATCTGAGAATACACTAAAACTCTCGGGTAACATCGTGGCAAATGAAAAAAAGAATGCTGTTCAAGTGAGTTATTTCTCAGGACGAATCGAAGAATTATTCATCAATTTCACTGGAGAGCAAATCAAAAAAGGACAAAAATTAGCAACTATTTATTCTCCTGAATTATTTGCAGCTCAACAAGAATTATTAACGGCGAAATCGTTAAAAGTGAGTCAGCCTCAACTATACAAGGCCGTTCGAAACAAATTAAAATTATGGAAATTATCTGATGAACAAATCAACTCTATTGAGCAGACTGGAAAGGTAATTGAAAATTTCCCGGTTTACGCCACCATTTCAGGAACTGTAAGTGAAAAAATGGTTGAAGTTGGTCAAACCGTAAAAGCTGGTCAAGGTTTATTTAAAATTGCTGATTTAAATTCTTTATGGGCCGAATTCGATGTGTATGAAAATCAGATTTCACAAATTAAAACAAATCAAGTTATTGAGATCCGAACCAATGCACTGCCTGGAAAAGTGATTGCCACGAAAGTTTCGTTTATTGATCCGATAGTTAATAGTAAAACGAGAACCGTTACCATGCGTGCTGATATTCGCAATTCAAATGCTGAATTTAAACCCGGAATGTTTGTTTCTGGGACTTTGACATTGGAAACTGCTTCAGAAACTGTAATGGTGCCATCTTCAGCAATTTTATGGACTGGAAAACGATCCTTAGCATATGTAAAAACAAAAGCAGATCAACCTGTATTTGAAATGAGAACCATTCAAATTGGAAAGAAAATTGGTGATGCCTATGAGGTAATTAACGGATTACAATCAGGTGAAGAAGTTGTGAGTAATGGTGCTTTCACTGTGGATGCTGCTGCTCAATTACAAGGCAAAAAATCAATGATGAATCAAACAGATGAAACATCGTTGAAGATGGGCATGAGTAATCAACGAATGAAGGTAAGTGCTAAATTTCAAAAACAGCTAAAATCCGTTTTTGATGCATACATCAATTTAAAAGATGCCCTAATCAAAGGTGATTTTAAAACGGCAAAACAATATTCAAATGCGATGAAAACCCATCTTTCTAAAGTGGATATGAAATTGTTAAAAGGTGATTCTCATAACGATTGGATGACAATTTCTAAAACCTTAGCTGGATTCACCAAGCAGTTTGAAAATGCATCAGAAATTAAAGGTCAGAGATCAGTATTTAAACCATTATCGGAGCAATTAATTTTGGCAATTGAAAAGTATGGAATCAATCAAGAGGTTTATGCCCAATTTTGTCCAATGGCAGACAATGATAAGGGAGGTTATTGGTTGAGTTTAGAAGATAAAATTCTTAATCCGTATTTCGGCGATCAAATGCTCGGATGCGGGGAAGTAGCAAAAACAATTCAATAAGTAAATTATAAACACAAATACATATAAATAAACAGAGAATTATGAAACGTACAAATCTAATGTTAAGTTTAGCTGTAGTAGCAGCAATGAGTGTAAGCAGTTGTAAAACTGAAGGATCAAAAGATTCTACAAAAGAAAAAGTAGAAGTTAAAACAGAGATTGCCTATACTGATGCAACTTTTGGAGTTCGAGGAAATTGCGGAATGTGCAAAAAAACAATCGAGAAAGCAGCCACTAGTGTTGAGGGAGTAGCAAATGCGAACTGGGATAAGGCAAAAAAGAAAATTGATGTTTCTTTTGACGGATCCAAAGCTAATATTGATGCCATTCATCAGGCAATTGCCAATTCTGGATATGACACTGATAAGTTGAGCGGAAGTGAAGATGCCTATAATAATTTACCAAAGTGTTGTCAATATGATCACAGCATGGAAATGAATTTGACGGAAGAGGTGAAAGAAGATAATCACTCAAATCATTAAACAAATAAAGGCGCCAATTTAGGCGCCTTTTTTAATGGATTGAAACTATTTCCCCAACATCAATAATTCATTACAAACCACTTCGGTAATATATCTTTTTTCACCCTCTTTAGTTTGATAAGATCTTGAGGTTAACTTTCCGTTTACGGCTACCTCTGTACCTTTTTCAACATATTTTTCAATAATATCTGCTGTTTTATTCCAGGCAACAATATTATGCCACTGCGTTTCTGTTACTTTTTCACCTTTTGCATTTTTATAACTTTCATTAGTTGCCAAGGAGAATTTGGCTAATTTTTTACCACTTTCTAAAGTGATTACTTCTGGATTTGTTCCAAGATTTCCGATTAATTGAACTTTGTTTCTTAACGTACTCATAAGATAAGGTTTTAAATGATTATTATTGTTTTGCCTAATTCGTTTAGACAGGACAAAAGTGCAACAGCAATCTAAATTGATTCGGTTGACAAGCAATTACTTTCGGTTGTAAATATTTGTAAACGTTTGTAAACGGATAATTTATTGTATCTTTCATCACATTAAATTATTATGGAATCAAGAAAATGTTTGGAATGTGGAGAAATATTAAGGGGTAGAATAGATCAAAAATTCTGCTCGGATTATTGTCGCAACTCCTACAACAACAAAATAAATAAAGACAGTAAAAACCTTATTCGAAATACAAATAATCGGCTTCGCAAGAATTATAAAATTCTAACCGAGTTGAATTCATCTGGCAAAACCAAAGTATCAAGATCCAGGCTTTATGATCGCGGATTTGATTTCCAATTTTTTACTTCCATCTATACCACTAAAACAGGTAATACCTATTTCTACGTCTACGACCAGGGTTATTTACCCTTAGAAAATGAAACTTTTTTGCTAATTAAAAGAGAATAAAATAATGGTCTATTTCCAGCTATTTCCTTTTATATTTATGGCGGCCTTCAAAACATCTTTCTGACTAATTTGGCCTATAAGTATTCCTCTTTCCACCACAGGAAAACGTCTCCTTTTCGAATTGATGAACATTGATGCTGCATCAAAAATATTCATGTTTTTATCAATGGTATCCACATCGGTAATCATCTTTTTACCTACCGTATTATCATTGTCTGAAGGAAGATTATAATATTTACTTTCAGAAATGTGTTTGATACAATCTGTTTCAGAAATTATTCCGACCAATTCATTTTTGGCATTCACAACGGGTCCTCCAGAAATTTTATACTTAATCAATTCATTAATCACATGATCTAACGAATCACTTGGTTTAAATGTGATCAATTTTTTAGTCATGTAGTCAGAAACTAAAATTGGAGCGCCTTCTTTGACCTGAGAAGTATCTCTTTTGCCTGTAAAACTTTTGATTCCCATCGCTCTTTGGTTTATGATTTTGATTAAAGTTATTAAATTTTTGTGTTGATTAACAAGACATTGCAAAAATTTTATTTTTACATTTATAGAAATCTACCTGTCATGAAAAAACTAGCCACACTCATTTCCTTCCTAATTGTTGGGTTAGTTTCGTATTGGAGTTTTATAGATATGAAACCCCAAAAACCGTTACAAGAAAGTTCAGATCCAACTGAATTTTCAATGAATAATGCTTTAATGCATTTGAAAAACATCAGTTTAAATGTTCATCATGTTGGGTCTACCGAACATAAAACAGTCCAAAAATATATTGTTGCTGAACTTGAGAAATTAGGTCTGAAACCACATATTCAAACCCAAACCGTCATCAACAAAAAATGGTTCGCAGGTACAACCACTGAAAATATAATTGCCAAAATTGAAGGTGACCAAAATTCCAAATCACTAGTCCTACTTTCGCATTATGATTCGGGGCCACACTCCTCTTTTGGCGCTAGTGACGCAGGATCTGGAGTGGTGACCATTCTGGAAGGTGTACGAGCCTTTCTAGCTAAAAATACCAAGCCAAAAAATGATATTATCATTGTCATTTCTGATGCTGAGGAGTTAGGGCTTCTTGGCGCTCAAGCTTTTGTAAATCATCATGAATGGGCGAAAAACGTTGGTTTGGTTTTAAATTTTGAAGCCAGAGGTAGCGGTGGCCCAAGCTATATGCTGATGGAAACCAATGGAAAAA
The DNA here is from genome assembly GCA_023258495.1 of Polaribacter sp. Lineage (GTDB taxonomy): Bacteria > Bacteroidota > Bacteroidia > Flavobacteriales > Flavobacteriaceae > Polaribacter. Next base: position 1,450 of record JALQZD010000250.1, on the reverse strand, counting down.
ACGGCAAACTATTGTCCGAATTCGTCAAAGCAAATCCAACCTATCCAGCAGCGAATTCATTGATGTATAGCATTTACAAAAAGCTACCTAATGACACCGACCTAACAGTATTTAGAGAGCAGGGAGATATCGAAGGCTTTAATTTCGCATTTATTGGAGATCATTTTGATTATCATACGGCACAAGATACTTACGAACGAATTGACCATACAACATTAAGTCATCAGGCAGATTATTTTACAACAACACTGAATCATTTTGCCTATGCTAATTTAAATGATTTGAAATCAGACAAAGATTATGTCTATGTCAACTTTCCTGGAATCAAACTATTGAGCTATCCATTTTCATAACCTTGGAGCTTTAAGTTTCTTCCATCAACAACTAATTTTGCTCCCTCTTCAACTCCTAAATCAACATAACTTTTTACTTTTTCTAAATGCTCTTTTGTAACCAGAGGTCCCATCTCTGAAGTTTTATCCATACCAGGTCCTACTTTTAAGGCCTCTGCTTTTTTTGAAAGTCTTGAAACTAGTTCATCACCAATATCTCCAACAGCAACAGCAACAGATTGAGCCATACATCTCTCACCTGCAGATCCGTAAGCTGCACCCATCAATCCATTTACTGCACCATCCAAGTCACAATCTGGCATAACTACTAAGTGATTTTTTGCACCTCCAAGTGCTTGTACCCTTTTTTCATTTTTAGCTGAATTTTCGTAAATATATTTTGCAATTGGAGTAGATCCAACAAAGCTTACAGCTTTAATATCTTTATTTTCTAAAATTGCATCAACAGCTTCTTTGTCGCCATTAACTACGTTAAATACTCCCTCAGGCAATCCAGCTTCACTAAGTAACTCTGCTAATCTGAGTGGACATGAAGGATCTTTTTCTGAAGGTTTTAATATAAATGTATTTCCACAAGCAATTGCTATTGGAAACATCCACATTGGTACCATTGCTGGAAAATTAAATGGAGTAATTCCAGCTACTACCCCTAAAGGTTGCCTCATTGACCAACTGTCAACATTTGTTCCAACATTTTCAGAATATTCACCTTTTAACAAATGAGGAATTCCACAAGCAAACTCAACTACCTCAAGCCCTCTTGTTAAAGATCCTCTAGCATCTTCAAAAACTTTTCCATGTTCTGATACTATCAGCTTTGTTAACTCATCAGAGTTTTTTTCTATTAATTCTTTAAATTTAAATATTATCCTTGCTCTTTGTAAGGGAGGTTTCGCAGACCAAGTTTCAAATGCTTTTTTGGCTGCTTCTACAGCTTGATCTAAATCAGATTTACTTGCGAGTCTTACTTCTGATTCCTGTTCTCCTGTTGCAGGATTAAATACTTTTCCTTTTCTATCAGATGAACCTGGAATTATTTTTCCATTAACGAAGTGCTCTATTAATTTCATGAATACGGTCTTTTAAATCAAAAAAAC
>JALQZD010000078.1 GCA_023258495.1 Polaribacter sp. | reverse complement strand
TGACTTGTGATGCTTTGAAAGCCACTGTGCATTCCATGTTCCTGTAGGAGTGACTTTGCCTTTTCGTGCTGTACTCACTTCCCATGAGTACTTTTTAAGACCGTTTTCATAGAGATGAAGTTTTTGATCTGACTTATCAACGACTGCAATAATAGTTTCTTTAAAATCGTCAATTTGTTTGATCACACCGTCGACAATCGATTTAGGTTGAATAATTTTCGGACTATTTATTCCAGAAATTTGAAATAGTGCCTTATCAATTACAGGAGGATACTCCATATGCGGTGCAAAGTTGATTTTGTTTGGAGAATTAACAAAGATAATTTGCGATGAAGCATAGCGCATTTCAGGTGTAACTGAGATGCTTACACTTCTCATTTTAGAAATGTGAAATTTTGGGATAGGTTGGTCTTTAAATTCTCCAAGATCATTAATCTGTTCAAAAAAATCGGTTTGAGTTTTTATTGCAGCAATTTCCTGTGAAATGTTTCTCACAAAAGGACCAAGGTCGTCTATTTTACTCGAAGATGGATACAGGAAAAATAAAACAGAAACCAAAAGACATAATACTGTATTAGGTCGACGATTCAGGATTGCAGGCTCAGAATACACAACAGCCTCCCTTTTTAAGGCTATCAAACGCTCTCGTAGATGTTCTAACTGCAAATTGAGATCTGGCTGTGCCATTTAATTCCTCCCAACAAATAAAGAACGACTTTCAGGCGCATAATTTTAAAAATTTTCTGTATTTATCAAAACTATCCTAAGACTTGTCCGTATAAACTGGTTGCAGTGAGTTGACGCATCATTTCAATTAGATAAAATCTCAAAACATAAAGACCACTGGGACGTCCCACCAATGTTCTCACCTAAATCTGCAGCCAGTAGGGCCAATGTTTCCCGCAAGACAATCATGAACGCCATCAAATCTATGCGTTTAAAAGCCCATAGAAACAATAAAAACTATTGGGTTATACATCAAGCGGACTTGGAAGATTGGATGCGAGAACGTGTTAAGACAGGTCAGAAATCATACACCCATACCAAAAGACGAACTTGTGCGAACATATCACCCCCAAGTCCCACCCTAAACGTAGATTTTGAATTAAAGCTTACCCAACAAGAATTGCGGCATACCCAAGAGAAACTTGAGAATAGTGATAAAGAAGTCGCCAGATTAAGAAAAGAAGTTCAGGAGCTTAAGGACGAAGTTCATGAAGCTCGCAAACAAACTATGGAGTCCTGGTCGATCATTACAAGGGCTGGTTTACTAGATAGGTATAATGTTCCTCCAAAAGCTGATCAAAAAGATGACTTAAAAGTTAAAAATACTATAACAGAGCCTTTAGTTCTATCACCTGAATTTTTAGTGGAAAGCAAAAACATATTGGCTAAGAATTTCGACAAAGTTTCAGGTCCCAGTCGAGGCAAATCAAACTTTGAAACTGTTTTAAAGAATGCCAAAAATTTGATTGAAGAACCACATAGAGACCTTATTGAAGGTACTGGCTTTGAAAAATTTAATAAAAAAAATAATGCTGATTTTGATTGTGACGAAGCCATCGCAACCGCTAAGGCTGAACGTGCGTCGAAAGAATTAACCGAAACTCAAAAGAACCACAGAACTCAGTACGATAAGATACGTGAGATTCTCAATAGAAACAAAAACTAAATTCAGTTTTTTACCTGATTTCCAATCAGTCTGACTATAAAAATTTTGGTCACTTTTAGCTACAGCAAACTGGCAGCAGCGATCAAGCGATGGACCTAAGAGTAAAGCGCAGGTTAAAAGTAACATCACTAACAGAGAACTAGGATTTGTCTTCAACCTTTAATTAGCGAACCACTTTTCTGACTTTTGTGAATTATCCACTGAATTCTTTAGTTTTACAGTACCGATCTATATTCAAAATTTTATTGCGTTGTGACCAATCTTTGGCGAGTTTAAGACAATAGTTCTGTAGTGAGTGATATGATGGACAACGCGCCCGTTAAAGGTTGGAATTATGCACCCAGTGTTCCGATTCAAGTCTCTCCCATCTTCACATGGCCATGGAAACCCTATGAAATCATCAAATGGATTTGGAATTCGTGGTTTTTGATAACTGAAAAGCTTATTATCGTGAGTTTGGCATTTTGT
>JALQZD010000062.1 GCA_023258495.1 Polaribacter sp. | reverse complement strand
ATACGGAAATAAGGAATATTCGGCATTCTTTCTACCAGCAGTTAATCCTCCATTGCTAGAGATAAACATCCAATGATCAGAATTACTAACCAAACTTATAAAGAATGGTCTCATTCGGTTTGAATTGGAAATTTTATAATACTTCTCTCCTTCAAATTCTACCAGCTCGCCGGTGACTTCTATATCCTCAATCGGATGTACATCTATAGTACTAAAGTTAATATCGTTAATCATTTTTATTCTATTGTCGTAATGATTTTACACTACATAATCCGTTAAGATTATGGTTGTTTTAATCGTGTTTGCTTTAATTTTTAGATTTAATTGTTTTCAAGTTTATTTTATTCATCTCTTTTTCGAGATTATTTAAATTCATGGTTGAATTATAAATATCAATGTCATGAACTTCCTTCAGAACATAATAAGCTAGTCTAGGTTTTAAATCATACAAACCATTTGATTTAGTTAGACCTTTTTCACAAATTCCAAACCATTCCTCATTCATGTTGTTTTCCCCTTCTTTGAAATCTCTATCGTAACCACCATTCGCCCATGATGCATTTGTATCGTGTTGATTTTCAAACTGTCTTTTATCAAAACCGAATTTCCACCAACCATCACTGAATTGAAAAGTAAATCCACCAATCGAATTATCAGCTTTTCCAAAACCAGAGGCATTTTCATAAATCTCTTTCCAATTACCTAATAAGTAATAGGCTTGTGATATTTGATCTTCTTTTTGTTCAATCGCATGAAATGCATCAGCACCAAATTCTGTAAAGAGAATTGGTTTATCCAACTTATTTTTAACTTCATCGAAAATATCCGTGAAAGAAACCCCTCGGTACGTATTCGTTCCAAAAATGTCTACGTCTTTGCACTCCTCAGCTACAATATCTATGAAAAGAACATCACCATTACAAATTGCAATGGGATGATTTCCATCCATCTTTTTAATTTGAGTAGCTATTGAATTCATTAATCGATACATGGGTCTGGCTCTTTTTTCCCCGATATGTTTCATTTCATCCTCATCTTCTGGAAAGTCTTCCGTTTCAGAACCAGCCCAGAATAAACCATAATTATTTTCATTACCTAGAAGATAGAGCAGTAATCCTGGTGTATCTTTATAATCCAAAACCAATTGCGTGAGTTCTTTTTCCAGAACTTCTTGTGTTTGTGAATCGGCATAATTAGTAACCGCAACCCATTTTCCATCAATAGTCAATCCATACCTGCCGAACGAGTGATTTAACATCGTGTAAATCCCATAGTTTTCATAGATATATGAGATCCATCGGGCTGGAACACCGGTATACTGTCTAATGGCATTTACTCCCATTTCTTGGAGTAGTTTCATTTCAGCTTCAAGTGCCTCTTTTATAATTTCATCTGATTTACTCCAAAAATTAGCATTGACCGTATTCGACCCAATTGGAATGTAATCCCAATTCATTCCATTAACCATAAAATTTTCTCCGTTAACTCGAAGAGTAAAACCTGAATTATCCTTATGAATTACAACACTATCTGCTTTTTTACAGGAGATAATAGTGATAATTGATAAGCATAAGCTGATGATAACTCTATTCATTTTTGAAGAAAATTAATTTGATATGAGAAAATTCTTAGAAGATTAAATTTCAATACAAAAGTGGCATCTAGTATTCAGTGAAAAGCATAGAAACGCCTGGAACTACACAAAGGTTCTCTTATTTCAATGCTATAATAAATTGTGAATTATCCGTTTTTAAACTTAAATTTTGAATAAAAAAAGGACTACAAGAATATGTAATCCTTTTTTTATACTAATTCTAATCCTATTCAGCAACGAGGATAAACCACCAATCGAATTCGTTATTACCATCTGTAGTTCTTAATAAAAACTCATTAGCAACAGACCTATCGAAAATTTCATATTGATGATTTCCACCTGTATAAT
>JALQZD010000059.1 GCA_023258495.1 Polaribacter sp. | reverse complement strand
GACAAATTGCTGTAATTGATTCGCCTCACTAAAGAAGGATAATACACTAATTATGGCTGCGGAAAAACTACTAAACATTAACCCGATAATTAGAATCGACATGGTGTTTTTAATTCGTTTGGCAGCCAATAAAACGGCCATCAATACGACAAAAGCGCCAATGGTTGCCGCAAGAGGTAAAGCCCAATTTTGAGCAAACCCAATCATCACACCACCGAATAATCCTAAACCCATAATTAAAATAGCAACACCTAAGCTTGCCCCCGACGAAATTCCTAAAATAAAGGGACCTGCTAATGGATTTCGAAACAAGGTTTGCATAAACAATCCAGAAATAGACAATCCCGCTCCAGCAATACATGCAGTGATGGCTTTTGGAATTCTAAAATCTCGAATGATGATTCTCCAACTTTCCTTCACATCATGTGGATTCACAATTGAATCCCAAATCGATGCAAACGGAATATCTACAGAACCCATAGCAATATTGAATCCGAAGGCTAGGAGCAAAACTCCAGCAAGAATCAAAAATTGAATTGAATATGAACGAGTGGGTTTCAAGAATTAATCAAAATAGTTTTGCAGAAAGTTAGTAAGTTTTTGAATAGCAAGTCCGCGATGTGAAATCTTATTTTTTTCTTCATCGGTCATTTCTGCAAAAGTTGTGGTATAGCCTTCCGGAACAAATACAGGGTCATAGCCAAATCCGTTTGTTCCGCGCCGTTCTGAGATAATTTCACCTTTACAAATACCGTCAAAAAAATATTCTTTATCTTCTAAAAGTAGACAGATACTAGTTCGAAATTGAGCTTTTCGATTGGTTTTTCCATTCAATGCTAGCAATAATTTATCAATATTATTTTCTGCGTTTGCTGGTTCCCCAGCATATCTTGCAGAATATACACCTGGTTTTCCATCTAGAGATTCGACTTCTAATCCGGTATCATCTGCAAAACAAGAATATCCATAATTTGATTTGACATGAACTGCCTTTAACTTGGCATTTCCTTCCAAAGTCGTTTCGGTTTCTACAATATCTTCAAAACAATTGATTTGCTTAAGACTCACTATTTTTATGGTAGTTGGTACTATGTTCTGAACTTCGGTCAATTTGTGAAGATTATTGGTCGCAAAAACGAATTCCATTATTTTACTCATGATGATAAGGTTCGTTTTTTAGAATTGTAAATCCACGATAGATTTGCTCCACTGCAAATAGTCGAATCATTTGATGTGAGAAGGTCATTTTAGATAACGAAACTTTTTCATTAGCTCTTTGATACACGGCGTCAGAAAACCCATAGGCTCCACCTATTATAAATACCAATTGTTTGTGTCCGGCATTCATTTTCTTCTGAAGAAAGTTTGAAAATTGTGTTGAAGTGTATTCTTTTCCCTTCTCATCGAGAATAACTACCCAATCTGTGTTGTCTACTTGATTTACTAATAAAATACCTTCTTTCTCTTTAATTTCTGATTTCGACAAATTTTTTACCTTTTTTAAATCGGGGATCATTTGAAATTCGAAATTGGTATAGTGAGTAAGTCGTTTTACATAATCATCTGTCAATTGAACCAATAAAGAATCTTTTGTTTTACCGACAACGAGAAGTTTAATTTTCATGGTCTAAAATTACAAAATCAGAATTCAAATTTTAATAATCCGTAGAACCGATTTATATTTAAATATGGATTGTTATTTTTACCTAACAATTCAAATTTCATGATTTCGAAAGCCCAATTTAACAACGAACTTGATATTATCATTTCAAATGCAATTCGGAATTATGCCGAATGTGGTGTCGATTATATTTCGACTGGCGCTTTAAGACATTCGGTGTATGACATGGACCTAAGTTTAAATGCGGTCTAGTATTTATGAGTAAGGAAATTGAAGAAAAATTAGCGAAAATTCCGGTCGTAAATGTACTGGTTCAATTCGGGAAGAAAATTAAGGTTCCCGGATTAGAAGGTATGTCGCTTTATGATGTGCTTGAAATGTACATTATCGGAATTGTTCAGGGTGCATTGACGACTCGTGCGGGCGGAATCGCATTTAGCTTTTTTATGGCCATATTTCCTTTTATGCTATTCATTCTAACCCTAATTCCGTACATACCTATTGATGATTTTCAAGATGGATTATTCGGATTTATAAAGGATATTCTTCCGCCAAAAACATTTGAAGCGGTGAATGTGGTTCTGGGTGATATTATTAACAATCAATATGGAGGGTTATTATCCTTTGGTTTTTTACTCTCTATTTTCTTGATGACCAACGGAATCAACGCTATTTTTAGCGGATTCGAATATTCATATCATGTTAAAGAACTTAGAAATGTGTTTAGGTCCTATTTCGTTTCCCTTGGGGTATCCTTATTAACATCATTTTTCCTTATTGTCACCATAACTCTCGTGATTTTATATGAAGTGGCTTTGACCAAAATTGATGATATTGGGTGGATTGATACCGGAGATTTGAATCTGTTCTACTATGGTAGAGCCCTATTATTTCTGCTAATGATTTTTACCATTGTCGCGCTGTTATTTCGCTATGGAACCAAACAAGGTAAACAAATTCGTTTCTTCTCGGCAGGTGCTGTGTTAACAACCATTTTATCATTGTTCTCTTTTTATCTGTTTGGGATCTACGTATTGAAGTTTGCCAAATACAATGAATTATATGGTTCAATCGGGACGCTACTTATTCTGATGTTATTTGTCTGGTTAAATGCCATCATTCTATTGCTCGGATTTGAATTGAATGCTTCGTTATACAGTCTTAAACAGCAAAATAAAAACAGCAATTCCCAAGAAAAAACTAAGTTTTAACGATATTTGCACCCGGAAATCCTGGAATTCAATCCTCATTTGATGAACTTTGGGATGACTCTAAATATTTTAATAATTACCGAAAATTGATTTTATGAAGCCGAGTATTCCAAAGGGAACTAGAGATTTTTCAGCAAAAGAAATCGCCTATCGATCATACATTATGAATACGATACGGGAGACTTTTGCCGCCTTCGGATTTGAACCTATTGAAACTCCAAGTTTTGAAAATTCATCAACATTGATGGGTAAATATGGCGAAGAAGGTGATCGATTGATTTTTAAAATTCTTAATTCTGGTGATTATTTAAGCAAAGTTGATAGCGATCTTCTGGAACAGAAGAATAGTGCCAAAGCGACCTCTCAGTTATCCGAAAAAGCATTGCGATACGATTTAACTGTTCCGTTCGCGCGTTATGTGGTCCAAAATCAGAATGAAATTACTTTTCCATTTAAGCGCTATCAAATCCAACCAGTATGGCGTGCGGATCGTCCTCAGAAAGGACGTTTTAGAGAGTTTTATCAATGTGACGCCGACGTGGTTGGTAGTGATTCATTATTACAGGAAATAGAGTTTATTCAGCTTTACGATACAGTATTTACGAAATTGAAATTAGAGGGAGTTAGCATCAAAATTAATAATCGTAAAATCCTTTCCGGAATAGCTGAAGTAATTGGCGCTAGTGACAAATTGATTGATTTCACCATTGCACTCGATAAATTGGATAAAATTGGTGAGGAAGGTGTTGTTAAAGAAATGCTTTCAAAAGGAATTTCATCAGAAGCTATTGATAAGGTAAAACCACTTTTTCAATTGTCTGGAACAAATTCAGAACAAATTAAAGTTCTCGGAGATTTGTTAGCGAGTTCAGAAGAAGGAACGAAAGGAGTTGCTGAATTAACTTTTGTGATGAAGGCTATTGAATCCCTTGGATTACAATCAGCAACTCTGGAACTTGATGTTACGCTAGCTCGTGGATTGAATTATTACACGGGAGCTATTTTCGAAGTCGCTGCACCAAAATCCGTTAAAATGGGATCGATTGGTGGCGGTGGACGTTACGATGACCTTACTGGGATTTTCGGATTAAAAGACGTGAGTGGTGTCGGAATTTCTTTCGGATTGGATCGAATTTATTTAGTATTGGAAGAATTGGATTTATTTAATGAAGTGGCCATCGATAAGCCACAGGTGGTATTCTTGAATTTTGATGAGAGTGAAATGCTTCAAAAAATGAAAGCAATTCAGGAATTGAGAGCTGCCGGAATCCAATGTGAGATTTATCCGGATATCGCATCAAGTAATAATCAGCAAAAGAAGCAATGGAAGTACGCAGATAAACGCGGAATTTCAATTGTTGTATCAGGAATCGAAGATGACCTATTTGTTGTAAAAGATAGAGTTAATAATTTGCAAAAGTCACTCAATACGAACGAATTGATTGCACTATGCAATTCATAATCTGCAAATAAGTCGTAAATTTGCAGCCAAATTTAACGGAACGAATGATTGAAGTTACCCAAAATAATAACGAAGAAAGAATTAACGAGATAGGAGAGAACCACATCGGGACTTCTGCTAAAACCCCACTTCGTGATGATGCTTTTGAACTTTCTAATGAGGAGAAAATTGCTAGGATTGAAGAAAGTGTGAAAGATATTTTAAAAAAATCTATTAGTTTTGGTGGATCAACCATAAAGGATTTTCACAACTCCGAGGGGAAAATTGGATCATTTCAAAATTATTTTAGAGTGTATGGAAGAGAAAATGAAAAATGCACAAGATCTAGATGTGGTGGAATGATAAAAAAAAATTACCATAGGCGGTAGAGCAAGTTTTTTTTGTAGCGCCATCAACCACAATCGTCAACCGCTCTACAGATATTCTAAGATAACTTCCGTCAAGCTCGTGGAACAGAACGGAATTCACAAACAAATAAATATTCAGAGGGAATTCGACCGTCCGTTGGATGTGCTGCCTTATC
>JALQZD010000054.1 GCA_023258495.1 Polaribacter sp. | reverse complement strand
TAAAAAAAATGAGGTTGATGTATCGGATGTTCAGATGAAATTGAAGATTGATCGCTTCGAACAAGAATTTTATAATTCAAACGAGAAAAATCTCTCGAGTCTTAGATTGAAATATCCTTTTCTTTTTCCAGACAGATTCACCGACTCAATTGCTATTGCGAAAATCAAAAATCCGGATGAGCAGGAATTGTTTTCGGAGACAGAAACTCTATATTCAGATTTCAGCCAACAAAATCGAAAATTGGTTGATTTTTTTAAGCATGTAAAATACTACAATCCGGATTTCATTCCTCCTCGAATTATTACAGTACTAAGCGATATCGATTACCAAAATCGCATCATCCTTTCCGATAGTTTATTACTCGTCTCTTTAGATGCTTACTTGGGTTTAGAACATCCATTTTATGAAAGTTTCCCAAATTACATCAAACAAAACACAACTCCCGAGCACCTTATCGTGGATGTGGCTAAAGCTTTTGTGAATGCCCAGGTGGGGCAGCAAAAAGGGCGAACGTTTGTTGAAAAAATGATTCTGGAAGGGAAGAAAATGTATTTGCTAGATCTATACCTGCCAAAGATTGCTGACTACGAAAAAATTGGTTATTCTGAGTCTAAGATGAATTGGGCAGAAGATAATGAAGCTGAAATTTGGGCCTACTTTATTGAAAATAAACTACTGTTTTCTACCCAATCAGATTTATCAAAACGGTTCTTAGATTTGGCTCCATTTTCCAAGTTTTATATGCAAACGGATCGTCTTTCCCCAGGTCAAATTGGTGTTTGGATCGGATGGCAAATTGTGCGCTCCTACGCCGAAAATAATGACGTATCTTTGCAATCAATTTTAGAGAAAAAACCGATAGCCTTATTCGAGCAATCGAAATATAAACCAAAAAAATAATGGCAGTTAAACACACTTCAGATATTACCATCACCGTTGGATTGGATGAAAATAGGATTCCAGAGGAGATTTCATGGACAGCCAAAGATGGAGGTATTGAAAATGCAAAATCGAAATCAATGATGATATCGGTTTGGGATCATGATCAAAAGGATACCTTACGTATGGATTTATGGACCAAGGACATGCCAGTTGATGAAATGAAGCAGTTTTATCATCAAACGTTAGTTGCGATGGCCGATACTTTTGAGCGCGCAACTAATGATGACAAAATGAGCGCTACGATGCGTGATTTTTGTGATTACTTCGCCGAGAAGCTTGACCTTAAAAAATAGGTTATTGTAGTTTTTCAAGAATGACTTCTAAATCTGCCGGATTAGAAACAAAATCTAGTTCAGAAACATCAATGACAAGTACATTCATATACTCGCGTTGAGAGTCAATGAAGTTTTTATATCCGTCATGTATTTTCTGTAAGTAACTGGCTTCAATATTTTGTTCGTACGAACGCCCTCTTTTTTTGATGTTTTCTAAAAGTCGCTCTGTATGCTGATACAAATAGACATACAAATCTGGTTTGGTAATCTCCTTGTACATGATATCAAACATTTTACGATACAAGAACATCTCATCTTTTTGCAAAGTAATCTGGGCAAAAATTAATGATTTAAAAATGTAATAGTCGGAGATGACGAAATTCTGAAATAAATCCATTTGAGCGAGATCTTCACTTAATTGCTGATATCGGTCTGCTAAAAAACTCATTTCTAACGGAAACGCATATCGATCTGGATCCTCATAAAACTTCGGGAGAAATGGATTTTCTGCGAAACGTTCAAAAACGGTTCGCGCATTGTATTTTTCAGATAATAGCTTGGCTAAGGTTGTTTTACCTGCTCCAATATTCCCCTCAATAGCAACGTAATTATATTTCTCACTCAAGAGTAATGGTCTTTCTAAAATATGGCTTGTATGATGAACTTCAGAATCATCGCTACAATTGGCAAGGCATTTTCGAATTGAAGATTTTGTTGTTGGGTGCAAAACATCAGCGCCGATTTCTGCTAATGGAATAAGTACAAATTTACGATTGAGCATTCTTGGATGTGGAACCGTAACTTTTTCTGAAATGATAACTTCACTGTCGAAAAGCAATATGTCAAGATCAATTTCTCGACTTCGGTACGCTCCGCTTTCACTTCTTTTTCTTCCGAATGCAGCCTCAATAGCTAATAATTGACGCATTACCCCAGCAGCGTTTAAAGTGGTGGCAACCCGAATACATATGTTATAAAAGTCATCCGAAGCAAATCCCCATGAAGCCGTTTCATAAACAGAAGAAATCTTTTCTACGCGTCCCACTTTTCTCGAAATCTGATGAATAGCTTGCTGTAAATTCGATAAGCGATTCCCAAGATTGGATCCAAGTGACAAATATGTTATGTGCGTAGAATTCATATTGAATGAGGAGGTTAAAAATACGCTAAAAACAAAAAAAAGCGTCAAATTTTTTGACGCTTTTTTCAACTATAATTTAGAGTGTTTTACTCTTCTCTTTTCTCTCTCCTAGGACCTCTATTGTCTCTATTTCTGTTATCTCGGCCTCTGTTGTCTCTTCCACCTTTATGATCTCTTGGTGGTCTAGCAACATATCCTTCAGGTTTTGGTAGTAATGCTTTTCTAGAAACCTTTTCCTTTTTGGTTCTTGGATCAATACCGAAGTATTTTACATCAATAACATCACCTAAGTTTACAACGTCGGTAACATTGTCTGTGCGTTCCCAAGCCAATTCGCTAACGTGTAATAAAACTTCATTTCCTTGAGCTTCTGTATATTCTACGACAGCACCAAAGTCTAAAATTTTAATCACCTTAACTTCGTAAACAGATCCCTTTTCTGGTTTGAACATCATGGCATCTAATTTCTTTAATACCATATCAATTCCGTCCTGATTTGTACCTAAAATCTCAACGATCCCTTCTTCTGTAACTGGATCTTCGTTAATTACAATGGTCGTTTCAGACGCTTTTTGTAATTCTTGAATATGTTTACCTCCAGGTCCGATGAATGCTCCGATTAAATCATTCGGAATTCTACTCATAATGATTTTTGGTGCATGTGCCTTAACTGATGCATTTGGTTGTGCAATTGTATCGGTTAATTTTTCAAGGATATGAAGTCTTCCGTCTTTCGCCTGCATTAAAGCTTTTACTAGAATTTCGTAAGAAAGACCTTTAATTTTGATATCCATCTGACATGCAGTAATACCATCTGCAGTTCCGGTTACTTTAAAGTCCATATCTCCTAGGTGATCTTCATCTCCTAAGATATCAGAAAGAACAGCAAAACGCTCACCGTCTGAGATTAATCCCATAGCGATACCAGAAACTGGCTTTTTCATTTGAACACCAGCATCCATTAACGCCATTGTTCCAGAACATACAGTCGCCATAGACGAAGAACCATTTGATTCTAATACTTCAGATACTACACGTACTGTGTATGGACAATCTTCTGGAATCATTCCTTTTAGTGCTCTTTGAGCTAGGTTTCCATGTCCTACTTCTCTACGTGAAGTACCTCTTAAAGGTCTTGCTTCACCGGTTGAGAAAGGAGGGAAGTTGTAATGTAAATAGAATCGTTCTTCACCTTGTAAAGTGGCCGAATCAATCATATTTGCATCTCTAGAAGTTCCAAGGGTTACTGTTGCCAGTGCTTGGGTTTCTCCTCTTGTAAAGATTGAAGAACCGTGTGCTCTTGGTAAGTAATCTACCTCACACCAAATAGGTCTGATATCTGTTGTTTTTCTACCGTCTAAACGTAACCCTTCATTAAGGGTCAGGTCGCGAACAGCTGCTTTTTGAGCTTTTCCAAAATACTTCCCAATTAAATCTCCGTATTCCTCGATTTCCTCTTCGGTAAACATAGCTTTAACTTCTTCCTTTACCTCAGAAAAAGCTAAACCTCTTTCTTGTTTGGAAGTGCCTTGTTTTGCAATATCATAGCATTTTTGATAGGCTGCTTCGTGAATTTTTTGTTGTAATTCTTCATTTTCACTTTCGCCCTCATATTCACGAGTTTCTTTTTTGCCAACGGCTTCGGCCAGCGCAACTTGTGCATCACACTGTGCTTTTATTGCCTCGTGAGCAAACTTAATTGCCTCTGCCATTTCTTCTTCAGAAACCTCATCCATTTCACCTTCAACCATGGCAACAAACTCTTTTGAGGCTCCAACCATTAAGTCCATATCGGCCTCAGCTAATTGAGCTGCACTTGGGTTAATAACGAATTCACCATTAATTCTTCCATGATGAACTTGATATTCAAATTCAAAAAAAGCTATTTGCCTAACGATAGTATTTAAAGAATCTTCTATTTTGCTAATTAATAAATATTTCTTTTCTTCCGGTTTTTTGCATTTTTTTAGTAAGGCTTCAAAGCGGACATCCTTTCTGCTGTTTCAGAACTAATCGAAAGCAGAATGGCAGATGCTCAATTCGCTAAAACTGAGAAGGTAAGCGACATCGAGAAAGCGGTTGGTTTAATTACTGACATCGTTGAGAAGATGGCAGCTACTCCAAAGGAAGAGCCTTCTAAGAAGGTAGCCAATCCATTTAACAAAGGCATCGACTA
>JALQZD010000394.1 GCA_023258495.1 Polaribacter sp. | reverse complement strand
ATTGATATTTCTAACTTAACTTCTGGAGTATATTTAATGAAATTTACCGTAGATGGTAGAGTAGGTACCTCTAAATTTATTAAACAGTAAGCTTTTGAAAAGTATGTTAAAAAAAACCGGGCAAATTGCCCGGTTTTTTTTGTTCTATAAATTGATTTTATTTATTGTCCAATGACTTTATTTCTGAAATATATTCTTTAAATCTCTTCCCGTAATCAGAAGATTTAATACGTTCTGATAACGAATTATAAACCGTATCCAATAGTTGAATATTAGCATTATACATTTCTGTTAATCCAAGATATGGTGCAACTTCAGAGTCTGAGTTCGATAATGCGTAATTGGTTACATACAGTATTCTCCTTCTTTGTAAACGTTGATATTTTTTCTGAACAGTTTCTAAAGCTTTTTGATCTTCCTTTTGATTCGCTTCCAATTCTTCCTTGATTAAGTCTAGGCGCTCTCCATTGAATTTCTTATTCACCGCTTGAAATTTGTCCAATTTCTCTTGATTTGCAGAACCAGTTATTTTCGGATTTAATCCAAATTCATCAACCTTATCATTGATAACAATATTACCTTCTCCACCAAAAAATAATATGCGTTTATCTGTTGTATTTCCATCAAAAGTTAAATAGTATAATACGGGTGACTTCACATAATCTGACAATTCGAATTGACTATCGCCAAGCAACGCGATTGAATCCACAGAAATCAAAACAGTATCTTTCATCTTTTGGAGGTATAGTTTTCCTTTTTTTAATCCGGAAATCTCACCGCTAACAAACATGTTTTTAGGCGCTTCATTTGAACAAGAAGCCAATAATAATCCAGCAATTGATAATTGAAAAAGTAATTTCATTAGTACTTAAATTAGGAGTGCAAATATGATGATTTTTTTTCTAAAGGGTAGCGGCTAATTCCATCAAAATAGTACAACCAATTGCACTAATTGTTCCGATTGCATATCCAAATACCGCTAATAACACGCCAACAGTTGCCAAAGATGGATGGAAAGCCTGAGCTACAATAGGAGCAGAGGCCGCTCCACCTACATTGGCCTGGCTGCCAACAGCAAGGAAAAAGTAGGGTGCTTTGATTAATTTAGCAATACCAATTAGCAGTCCTGCATGGATAGTCATCCATACCAAGCCGACAACAATTAATCCCGGATTTTCAAAAACCTGATTCAAATCCATTTTCATTCCGATAGTTGCTACCAGTACATAAATGAAAATACTTCCAATTTTGCTTGCACCAGCACCTTCATAATTTTTGGCCTTCGTAAACGATAAAATAATAGCCACTACCGTTGAAACACTAATCAACCAGAAGAAACTAGAACCCATAAATGAGAAGATATTTTTGGTCGTTTGTGATTCCATTCCATCTACCCATCCACTAAAGAAATCTCCCAAAAATGTTGCGCTAAAGTGCCCGAAGGCAACTGTACCAAAAGCAATGGCTAATATGATGATGTAGTCGGTTAAATTTGGCTTTTTTTCTACCTTTTTGGTAAAGTCTATTACTTTCCGTTTTAGATCCTCAATAGCGGTATTATCTGCCTTCAACCATTTATCAATTTGTTCTTTTCGTCCAATACCAATCAATAAAATCGCCATCCAAATATTGGCTACAACAATATCTACGATTACCATTCCACCATATTTCGACGGATTGTACTGGTAGATTTCTAACATGGCTGTTTGATTGGCACCACCGCCAATCCAACTGCCAGCTAGGGTAGACAACCCTCTCCATACTGCATCGAAACCAGCTCCTCCGACAGTCTCAGGAGAAACAAGTGAGATTAACAATATAGCTATTGGACCACCAATTACAATTCCGACGGTACCAGTAAAAAACATAATTAATGCTTTCGAACCTAGGTTGAAAATCGCTTTTAAGTCGATGCTCAAGGTCATGAGCACCAAAGCTGCAGGTAACAAATAACGACTAGCTACAAAATATAACTGGGATTCATGTGCCGTTTTAATTCCTTCGGACGTAGTTTCCCATTCCGGAGCAATAACTCCAAAAGTCGTAAATAGGGCGGGAACGAAATAGGCCATAAATAGGCCAGGAACAATTTTGTAAAACTTAGCCCAGAACCCTGATGTAATACTTTCTGTGTAAAAGACAAAACCTAATGAAACCATTAAGATTCCAAATACAATGGCATCGTTAGTAAATAAGGGTTCTGACATAAGTTCTTTTAATTATGGGTTGATTTATTTGATGATTTCTGCATTCTTAAATGGAGCGATTGAAATACCATTCATTTTGGTAATGTAATCATTCCATTCAGAGCTTAAAAAGTTGTTTGATTTATCCATGGCAGCCTTGTATGAATCCTTGAATTGATTCACAAGTTGCTTCTCTGTTCTGGTTTGCTCTCCAAATCTAGAACCTACATATCTACTAGCGCTTCTAAGGCGTTGTAAGACCGTAACTTCT
>JALQZD010000303.1 GCA_023258495.1 Polaribacter sp. | reverse complement strand
TTCCAGGTGTTGATCTAGGGTATCAGGTATCTGAAAAAGTGAAGTTTTATGGTAACTTGGGTTATACCTATAGAATTCCTACGTACACAGATTTGTTTTATAATGACCCTGTAACTTCAGGAAATCCAAATTTGGAACCAGAGAAGGCTTTTGCTCAGGAAATCGGAATTAAATATGCGTCGAATAATTTCTTCGGATCTGTAGCATATTTTAATAGAGATTCAGATAATTTGATTGATTACATCAGACCGAATGTAAATCAATCTGTATTTACTGCTACCAATATTGCCAAAGTGAATACTCAGGGATTTGAGTTGGATGCGAATTACAATTTTATGATGGCTGGATTTTCACAGAATTTATCCATTGGATACACGTATTTGAACGACGATATATTGGATCAGAATAAAGATTTGTCAAGATATTCTTTGAATACCTTGAAGCACCAGTTTATTGCGAGATTTACTTCAAAATTCTTTAAGAATGTATCTCAAAATATGATCTACAGACATTCGGAGCGATCTAATGGTCAATCCTACAATGTTTGGGATGCAAGTTTGATTGTGAATGTCAATGCTTTTGATTTTACCATTACGGCGAATAACATTTTTGATGCCAATTATATTGAGGCAGGATTCGTTCCAATGCCGCCTAGTAGCGTCTTATTTGGCTTGAGATATTCATTTTAGGAGCGCTATTCTAATTTGGTAGTCTTTTATTAACTTTACAAAAAAATTCGTGTAAATGGGATTAAATTTGTTAGAGGTTGATAGAGTAGAAACCATTACAAAAGAAGACTTTATAAAGAATTACTACAAACCTCAAAAACCTGTCGTTATTGAGCGTTTTATTGAAGATTGGCCAGCCTATAAAAAATGGAGTTTAGACTACATGAAGGAGATTGCTGGTGATAAAATGGTTCCACTTTATGATGACCGTCCAGTAGATTATAAAGACGGATTTAATGAGGCGCACGCCACCATGAAAATGAGTGAATATGTGGACTTATTAAAGAGGGAGCCAACCAAATTCAGAATTTTTCTTTGGAACATCCTAAAAGAAGTTCCACAATTGCAAAAAGACTACTCATATCCAGATTTCGGATTGCGATTAATGAAAGGTTTGCCAATGTTGTTTTTTGGAGGCACTGATTCGTATACCTTCATGCATTATGATATTGATTTAGCTAATATTTTCCATTTTCATTTTGAAGGTAAAAAAGAGGTTATTCTTTTCGATCAAAAACAAAACAAGCACTTATATAAAATTCCACATTCATTAATTACTCGAGAGGACATTGATTTTTCAAATCCGGATTTCAAAAAATGGCCTGCATTAAAAAATGCTCAAGGGTATTCAGCTAAACTTGAACATGGTAATGTGCTGTATATGCCAGAAGGATATTGGCATTACATGCAATATAAAACACCAGGTTTTTCTATGAGCCTTCGAGCGATTGCAAGAAACCCTAAAAATCTTTCCAAAGCGCTTTACAATGTATTCATAATGCGTACGATTGATAATGTGATGCGAAGAATAAAAGGACAAAAATGGATTGATTGGAAGAATGAACAAGCTATTATTCGTACCAACAGGGCGATTAATTAATCATCTGCATCCATCTGAAAACCTTATTAATTGATAAATCTTATAGATTTTAGCAGCAACATATATGGCTAAGAAATCTTGTAAATATTATAATTCAAGAAATTTTAAAAGTGTACCTTGACCATTGGTAATCAAAAGAATTCCAGAATCAAATCTTTCTAATTGTTGAGAATTTTAATGCAACTGTAATTAGCTTTTCCTTTTCAACATATGTTTTTAAATCTGAATCTATTGGTTTTGAATTAAATTTAAAAATAATTCAATAAAATTACTAAAAACATAATTTAATTTGCATTATATTAATATATTTTCAATAAAATGATATTATTGTAATACATATTTCAATGTGTATAAATTTTAGTATTTTTGAACCTTTTTTATGACCCTTTGCTATGAAATCGTGCCCAAAATGCAAGTCGTCCTTGACCAAAAGAGTAAAAAGGCCACTACCAATTAAATTATTGCCTGGCTCAAGAAGATATAAATGTTCTAAATGTAAGAATTATTTTATCTGGTTATCATGGCTAGGAATCTCCTTTAGAACATAGAATTTTTAATCGAATAATCGAAAGATATCGTTTCCATTTGCAAAAATGAGCAGTGCAATTAAGATGATAAATCCTGTTACCTGAGCGTATTCTAGGAATTTATCGCCTGGCTTACGACCTGTAATCATTTCCCATAGCGTAAACACAACGTGTCCGCCATCCAATGCCGGAATAGGTAATAAATTCATAAACCCAAGCATAATGGATAAGAATGCCGTGATGTTCCAGAATGATTCGGCACTCCAAGTGGAAGGGAAAATACTTCCAATAGAAATGAATCCGCCAAGTCCTTTGTAAGCCCCTGTACTTGGATTGAATATTTTCTTCAACTGTTTTACGTAGCTGGTTAAGGTCGTCCATGATTTATTGAATCCTGCAGGTACAGCTTGGAAAAAGTTGTAATCAATATTGGCAAGTTTATAATACCCCAGTTGTTCTAAATCATTGAATGATAGCTGGCCTAAAACCACACCAAGTTTCCCTTCATCGTTTACCTGCATTTGAATTTGTTGTTCTTGATTGCCACGTTTCACATCAATAACTATTTGTTGCCCTTTATATTTGTTTAGCTCGGTAGCCGCCTGATCGAAATACCTAATAGGCGTTCCATTAATACCAACAACTATATCTTTTAATTTTAAACCAGAATCTTTATTTGGTCCTTCATCTGAGATGCCTGCAATGGCAAATGGGTAACGAGGGAATAAAAAAGCTCCTGCCTCTTTGCCACGGTCCATTAATTGAGAAATGAAATCAATAGGTATCTCTTTCTCTAATTTTTCACCATTTCTTTCAATCTGATAATTGTCACCATTGATAAATGCTAATGGAATTTCTGAGAATTTTTTAACCGGCTCTCCGTCAACAGCTAATATTTTATCTCCAGTTTGTAATCCAAGTTGAACGGCAAGATCATCCTGAACCCAAATACCATCTTTTAAATTTTCATTTGGTAAATACTTTTCACCATAAGCCCACATCAGGCAGATATAGATTAAAACACCTAATACGAAGTTTACAAATACACCACCTAACATGATAATTAGTCGCTGCCAAGCTGGTTTTGCTCTGAACTCCCATGGTTTCACCGGCTCGCTCATTTGTTCGGTATCCATACTTTCGTCTATCATACCAGATATTTTCACATATCCTCCTAAAGGAATCCATCCAATTCCATAAACGGTGTCACCAATTTTCTTTTTTACTAATGAAAATTTATAATCGAAGAACAGATAGAATTTTTCTACTCGTGTTTTAAATAATTTCGCCGGAATGAAATGACCTAATTCGTGTAAAACGATTAGTAAGGATAAGCTTAAAATAAATTGTGAAGCTTTTATAAGTATTTCCATAGGATTTTCTTAGTCAATTTGAAGTCAACAAATGTACACTTTTCAACAGAGTTCTAAAAGTGCTAAGAATTTTTGAATCTCTATTTAACAAACATTTTAGAAAGATAAGTTTCCTATTGATTTTGGCTCGAAATTTTAAGTCGTAAATTTGCAGTAAAGTTAGGTTGAATGCAAATTAAGTTTTTTAAAAAATCATTACCAACACTCCTGTTTTTAACTGTTTTTTCGGTGATTTCTATTCCGATTTTTTACTATTTGTTAAAAGTAGATAAGTCGTTAAAGGTGTACAATCCAATTGATGTAAATCCGCGATTGGTCGACAAAAGTTTATTGCATATTCGAAAGAATCATAAGATTGCCGATTTCCAGTTAATCAACCAGAATGGAGAAACAGTGACTCAAAAGAATTTTGAGAATAAGATCTATGTTGCGGATTTCTTTTTTACGCGATGCCAAAGCATTTGCATTCCTATGGCTTATAATATGAGTGAGCTTCAAGATTTTTACAAAGATGATCACGATATCAAGTTCTTGTCGCATTCGGTAACTCCTGTTATGGATAGCGTTTCTGTGCTGCGAAAATATGCGACAGAAAAAGGTGCAATAGATGGAAAGTGGGAAATTACCACCGGAAGTAAAAAGCAGATTTACAACCTGGCTCGTAAAAGCTACATGGCTGTTTTAGATGAAGGTGACGGCGGTTTACAAGATTTTATTCATACAGAACAATTTGTTCTTATCGATAACGAAAGACGAATCCGTGGCTACTATGATGGAACGGATCGAGAGGATATGGAAAAACTCAAATCTGATATAGAGATTCTCAAACGAGAGAATGATAATTAGTTTAGAATGATTCTAAATGAGTATATTTGCACTTCAATTATAACCCGTTGGCAACAATAGCATCATTACAAATTGGTGAACTTGGATATATCGCAGAAGAAGCGTTAGAACATATCCCATTAAAGCTATTGGAGATGGGTTGTTTGCCTGGTGCAGAAGTGCGTTTGGTGCAGGTTGCTCCACTTCAAGATCCCTTATATATTTACATTAATGGAAGTCATTTGGCCATTCGAAAAGATACTGCTAGTAAAATAAGCATCCTTAAAGAAAGTTTTGTTGATGAGTGATCGAATTAAAGTTGCTTTAGTAGGAAATCCTAATACAGGTAAAACGTCGTTGTTTAATCATTTAACAGGATTAAATCAAAAGGTCGGTAATTACCCTGGAGTTACAGTCGATAAGAAACAAGGTACTTGTACTTTATCTAAAAGTCACAAGGCCATTATCACAGATCTTCCAGGAACCTACAGTATCAATCCAACTTCTGAGGATGAGAGTATCGTTTTTCGAACGTTGTTTCATAAAGATGTTACCGAATATCCAGATGTACTTGTTGTGGTTGCTGATGTTGAAAATCTAAAACGAAACCTGCTTCTATTTTCCCAAATTAAAGATTTAGAGATTCCAACGGTGTTGGTAATCAACATGGTAGATTTAATGCAGAAAAAGGGAATTTCGATTGATGTGAAGATGTTGGAGGAGGAACTCAATACCGAAGTAGTCCTCATTAGTGCAAGAAGAAACGAAGGAATTGATAAAGTGAAAGCGGCAATTGTTCGAAGTCATGTGGCAGCGAAATCGCTTCCGATGTGTGATATCAATCACAAGATTGACGCTGAGTATTTTACTAAACTCAAAGAGATTACATCCGAGTTTTCATTGTATCAACTTTGGCTGATGGTAACCCAAAATAACTTCCCGGAATCCATAGATGAAGGTGTCAAAAAGAGGTTACTGAATTTTCGAAAAGATGTATCGCAAATCAGAAGATATCAGAATAAAGAAACAATTTTCAGATACCAGGAAATCAACCGTATCTTAAAAAATGTATACGTAGTTGATAAATCCAAGGCTACGGATTTACGCGGAAAACTAGATCGCGTTTTTACGCATAAAATTTGGGGTTATGCCATCTTCTTCGTGATATTACTATTAATCTTCCAATCGATTTTTGACTGGGCTTCGGTACCCATGGATTATATCGACGAGGTATTTTCTAATCTCTCTGGTTGGGTAACTAGTACTCTGGATGAAGGTATGTTGACACGTCTTATCGCAGATGGAATCATCCCTGGAATTGGCGGAGTAGTCATTTTTATACCTCAGATTGCTATTCTTTTTATGTTCATTGCAATTTTGGAGGAAACCGGATATATGAGTCGAGTAGTTTTCCTAATGGATAAAATTATGCGTCGCTTTGGATTGAACGGAAAAAGTATCATTCCATTAATTTCTGGAACAGCATGTGCCATTCCAGCAATTATGGCAACTCGTAATATTTCGAGCTGGAAAGAACGACTAATTACCATTTTGGTTACACCATTTACTACCTGTTCTGCAAGGCTCCCAGTGTATGCCATTTTGATTGCGCTTGTAATTCCAGAAAAAGAATTATTTGGATTCTTAAATCTTCAAGGATTGGTGCTATTATCCTTATATGGTCTTGGCTTTGCTGCAGCTATTATTGCAGCATATGTATTGCATAAAACATTGAAGATCAACAGCAAGTCGTTCTTCGTGGTAGAAATGCCAGATTATAAGATTCCGTCATTCAAAAATATTGTTTTAAATGTAATTGAAAAAACAAAGGCTTTTGTCTTAGGTGCAGGTAAGATCATCTTGGCCTTGTCTATTGTGCTTTGGTTTTTAGCCTCTTATGGTCCGGGAGAATTTAATGCTGTCGAGGAAAATTTGGCAAAAATGGAAAGCTTTCAAAACTTAAGTGAGGAAGTTCAAGAATATCAGGTGGCATCCATGAAATTGGAGAAGTCCTACATTGGAATTGTAGGTAAAAGTATTGAGCCAGTTATTCGACCATTAGGTTACGATTGGAAAATTGGTATTGCATTGCTGTCCTCATTTGCGGCTAGAGAGGTCTTTGTAGGTACTTTGGCAACCATTTACAGTGTTGCTGATGATGAACAGAATACCATTAAAGAACGAATGGCATCAGAAATTAATCCGAGAACTGGAGAAAATATGTTCAACTTGCCTGTTGGTCTTTCTTTATTGATTTTCTATGCATTTGCAATGCAATGTATGGCCACTTTAGCTATCGTGAAACGAGAGACAAAAACCTGGAAATGGCCTATGATTCAATTAGTAGGTATGGGAGCTTTGGCTTATGTATTCTCATTTATAACGTACAATCTATTTGTATAATGCAGGAAATTATCGCATACGGATTATTGTTATTAGCCTTGTATTTCTTAGTTCGCAAATTTATTTGGAAACCCAAATCAAAATCAGGGTCGAATTGTGATTCTGACTGCAATTGCCAGTAAACCTTAACACTTCCTTGGGAATTGAAATTCCAAGAGTTCAATAATTTTGATTCTCACTAATTTTAATTAATCCTTATGAACAAAATACTTTTCGTATTGGTAGTTGTATTCTTTGTTTCTGCTAATCAACAAACACTTCAAGCTCAAGATTTTCCGAAGTTAGACAAAAGCCCAATGGATGCTGCAGCACACCCAAAAAGCTACAGAGTCTCAGATAAATTGGCTAAGATTATTTACAGTAGACCTCAGTTAAAAGGAAGATCATTAAGCAGATTAGCTCCTAATGGGAAAGTTTGGAGAACTGGGGCGAATGAAGCTCCTGAAGTAACATTTTATAAAAATGTGATGTTTGGAGATAAAGAAGTCAAGGCAGGTACTTATACCTTATTTACCATTCCAAATGAAGGAAGCTGGACAATAATCTTAAGCAATCAAATTAATGTTTGGGGAGCTTATTTCTACAACGAGTCAGAAGATGTAGTAAGAGCCGAAGCGAAAGTTTCTAATTTAGATCAGTCGGTTGAAGCGTTCTCAATTTTATTTACAGGAGATGAGGCAAATTCTGCTATCTTACATTTTGCCTGGGGAACTACCCTAGCATCTATTCCGGTTACCGCAAAATAATTCTTATATCATACCAAAAAAAAAGCCTCGATGTCGTCGAGGCTTTTTTTATTTTATTTCTGATTGCATTGCCATTTCCAGGCCGATGCTAATGATACATCTAAACTTTCTTTGGCTTTCCAATTCAATTCGCTATTTGCTTTTGTCGTATCGGCATAGGCAGAAACAACATCTCCTTTTCGGCGTCCTACAATCTTATAATTTAATTTCTGACCCGTAGAACCTTCGAAGGCTTTGATGACATCTAGTACAGAGCTTCCTTTACCCGTTCCGACGTTGAAGAATTCAAAGTTCTCTTTATTCTTTCCTTCGATCAATCGGTTTAGGGCCGCAATATGTGCTTTTGCCAAATCAACTACATGAATGTAATCTCGAATTGCCGTTCCGTCTGGTGTGTCGTAATCATCACCAAAAACAGATAAAGCTTCACGAATTCCAGCTGCTGTTTGTGTTACAAACGGAATTAAATTCTGAGGAACACCAATTGGTAATTCACCAATTAATCCGGATTCATGAGCACCAATCGGGTTGAAGTAACGAAGTGCAATCGCATTTAATCCGTAAGCATCACAGCAGTGCTTCATGATTTCTTCACCAATTTGCTTGGTATACCCATAAACAGATTCAGCAGGCTTTACAGCTGCTTCTTCTGTAATTGGCATTTCGTCAGCCTGACCATATACGGTTGCTGATGATGAGAAAATGAAATTATCCAAACCTCTCGATCTCATTTCTTCTAAAATGTAGGTAAGCGTGGTAATATTATTCTCGTAATATAATAACGGTTTTTCCATGCTTTCACCCACTGCCTTTGAAGCTGCGAAATGAATAACACCATCAATTTGTGTTTTGTCGAAAAATGCTTTTACGTCTTCTTTTACGCGTAAATCAATTTCGTGGAATTCGGGCTTTGTTCCTGTAATCTTTGTAATTCGATCTAAAACTTCGGGTCTTGAATTCGAAAGGTTATCAATAATCACCACTTCGTAGCCTGCATTTTGCAGTTCCACAGAAGTATGGGATCCTATGAATCCTAGACCTCCAGTAACTAAAATTTTCTTCATGATTTTATACGTTAGGGGGTTTGTAGTTTTCTGTCTTTTAGACAATTGCAATGTACATGAAGTTTTCAAATTGAAAAAATGAAATTATTCTTCGTTCATGAAAGACAAAATGGTATTGCAAATGAATTCTAATTGTTCGTTATCCAACTCTGTGTGCATGGGTAAAGAGATGACCTTTTTTGTCAAGTCGTTGGTTACTGGGAAATCATCTTCATGATATCGTTCATCGCGATAGGCTTTCTGATTGTGAAGTGCAACCGGATAATAAATGGCATTTGGAATTCCATTTTCTAGTAAATGCTTGTGTAATTCGTCTCGCTTACCATTTGTAATTTGTAAAGTGTACTGATGGAATACGTGGCAATCACATTGATTACAGATTTCGCTACACGCAGCAGTTGCATTTGATTTGGTAGTCGGTGTAATGATATTTGGATGATGTTTAAGTGCTCTGGTATAGGCTCTAGCAGCATTTCTTCTGGCGTCGCAGTAATCATTCAAATGCGGTAGTTTCAATTTTAAAATTGCCGCCTGAACAGAATCCAATCTTGAATTTACACCCACTACATCATGGTAATATCTTGTGTACATTCCGTGATTTACAATTCCTCGGATGAAATGTGCCAAATCATCATCATTGGTGAATATGGCCCCACCATCACCGTAGCATCCTAAATTTTTTGAAGGGAAAAAAGAGGTGGTTCCAATAGTTCCAATAGTACCGGCTTTTTGTTTTCTTCCGTCTTTAAAAGTATAGCTTGCTCCAATGGCTTGCGCATTGTCTTCAACCACAAAAAGGTTATGTTGGTTCGCAATCTCCATAATGGCATCCATATTGGCAACATGGCCGAATAAATGAACAGGAATAATTGCCTTTGTTTTTGGAGTTATAGCCTTTTTTACCGCTTCAATATCAATATTGAACGTGTCCGGTTCCACAT
>JALQZD010000230.1 GCA_023258495.1 Polaribacter sp. | reverse complement strand
TGCGTGTAAAGATAACTCGTAGCCCTAATCCTAAAAAAAAATTTAGGGTGACTCTCGAAGACGGTAAGACTGTCGATTTTGGCGCGCGCGGATATTCAGACTACACCAAGCACAAAACTCCTTCACGTATGCGTTCTTACGTACTTAGACACGGAGGTAGGATACCCAAAAGTATTATCACTGAACGAGACCCTAAAAAAATTCAGGATAAAATGTTAAGTATTGACGATAGTGATAAAGAGAATTGGAAAATGAGTGGTATCAACGGGGCTGGATTTTGGTCACGTTGGTATCTCTGGAGTTTTCCTACCATTGCAGGTGTTAAGCGTTTTATGTCTAAGCGATTTGGGATACAGATCGTTTGAAATCCCTAAATTTTTCAAAGAAG
Organism: Polaribacter sp.; assembly: GCA_023258495.1. GTDB lineage: Bacteria > Bacteroidota > Bacteroidia > Flavobacteriales > Flavobacteriaceae > Polaribacter. The sequence goes on along the minus strand of JALQZD010000230.1, from coordinate 1,716 downwards.
TGGATGATTATAATCATACGTTTATATAAATCTTTCCCGAGATAAAATTCAACTAGGTCTTCTATGGAATCAAAGTAAATCAAGTCTATATCACTCAATTGACTGATGTTGAATATGTAATCAGTAATTGTGTAATGTACACTTTCAAAATCTTCACCCTCCCACGTTCTCAAAACATTTTTGATGTGTTCCAATCCAAGGTGTTTCGAGATAGTGTTTACTACACATAGCTTAGCAATATGTACCAGTCGCTTACATGTATAATCATCTATTTCACGATACCATAATTCCTTCATACGATGACGATTCTTCCCTCCATCTTCTTTTATACAATCAGAAAAATTGGATATGAGTATTTCTGCTTTCTCAATATTTTCATCGTTCATTATCCAATTAGTCGCGAGGTCTTTTAAGTTTTTGATGTTTATGTCATGCTCTGTCAATCGACAGAAACATCCTAAATCTTTCAATATACCCATTCTACTATCAGTTCTATATTTTTTAAGCCTTACGCGTTCTTGTTATTGTTGAGCTTATTGTTGGGCTTCTTGTTGCCACCGTTGTTGATGGGGGGCTTGTTGTTAGCATTGTTGGTGGGCTTATTAACATTGTTATTATCCAGGAATGTTTTGCAAAACTTTTCGGCTAATACATTATTAACCGATACTTCAAATCCATCTTCTCCCGTGTAACCTGATCTTGTGACAAAAATATCTGATCCTTTAAATTTAAAACTAGCTCCATTCATAAAAACTAAATCTTGAACACCTGGTATTAAACCATTTAAAATCTCTACTGCCTTTGGTCCTTGTAATGCTATTAAAGACAGATCATCATGTAATTTTGTTTTTGTAGCATCTATCACTTCATGAATTCTTAAAACATCGTGATGTTTACAAGCGGCATTTAAAACAATGTTTAATCCACCTTCAACCTTGGTGACAATTAAATCATCATCAATGCCACCTTCTTTATTCATAAGCACAGAATATTTTGATTGATTAAGTTTTAATGATTTTAAATCAATTGGAACAATTTTCTCTAAAGGTAAATAATCTGACTCTGATCCATAAATCGAGAACTGGCCCATGTGGGAGACATCAAAAATTCCAGCAGCACTTCTTACATGTTGATGCTCTTTAACAATACCCTCTGGATATTGAACGGGCATTTGATAACCCGCAAAAGGAACCATCTTACCGCCATGCTCTAAGTGAAAACGGTAAAGGGCAGTTTTTAATTCTGTAATCTTTGTTGCAGCTTCATTCATATAAACTCTGTTTTCTTGCCCGTCTGTCGATTGTACCTGAGAGATTTTAGCTCCTTCGGTGGGACACCTGTCCGCTTTCCAGAGTTTATTTTACATACGGTCCTTTTACCTGAGAGTTTCCTGGGCGTTGCTCCTTCGGTGCTGATTTAACAGACTCTCCCGTATGAAATTACCCTATCTTTTACCTATGGGATTACAATAACGCAATAGTTGTGCGGGTAATTTAGGTTCGTTTTGTCAAATGGGTTCGTTTCCCATTTTTAGTGACTTAGCTTTTCAGCTAACAATTTTGCATTTTTCCATGAGTTTTCAGCTCGTCCTCCTGTAAACCAGTCTCCTGTAATCCCTATCCCTTTTTCTTTATTAAAAAAGACTTCAGAGCTTAGAGGGTCTGAATAGGCATAAAGCCAACCATGAACTTGTTTATGAATAACTTCAGAATCATC
>JALQZD010000169.1 GCA_023258495.1 Polaribacter sp. | reverse complement strand
TGTTTGGTGTATTTTTATTCATGGTTTTACAAATCCAATGGGGTAGAAGTCTTCGAAGAAACGGCTATTTTAACTGAGGATGTTGCATTCAAACCTAATTTGACCTATTTCTTGCAAGTAAAATTAAGTGATAAATACGGTCATTTATTGGCCACTCCAGTAAAAGGAAATGGATCGGGAGATTTGGCAAGTTTAGTAGATGCAGACGCCTTCATTCGATTGCCAAAAACCGAAGAAACTACGTTTAAACAAGGAGATAATTTTCCTGTAATCAGATATAGAAAATGAGTTTTTCACACATCAATAAAAAGGGAAATCCAAAAATGGTAAACGTTTCGGATAAGAAAGTTACCAAACGGACAGCCATCGCGAGAGGAACAATGTTTCTGGGACGAGAAGTGGTTTCTCATTTTTCGAATGATGAATTGATGACGAAAAAAGGTCCGGTGTTCCAAACAGCCATTATCGCGGGAATTCAAGGTGTCAAAAAAACATCAGAATTGATTCCGATGTGTCACCCACTCTTGATTAGTGGTGTAGATATCGATATTTCAATTGTCGATGAAGAATCAGTCGAAGTGGAATGTAAAGTCACTATTGAAGGGAAAACCGGTGTTGAAATGGAAGCATTAACAGGAGTAAATATAGCCTGTTTGACCATTTATGATATGTGTAAAAGTATCAGCCAGGAAATGGTGATTAAGGAGGTGAAATTGATTGAAAAAACGGGTGGAAAATCAGAGATTAAGAATGACTAAACATCAGAAACACACGAATCTGGTCAAAAAAAATAATGGAATTCACGCAACGAATGAAGTCGCCATTTTAGGATCGAATTGCGGAAATATTTCCCAATTAGTTCACGCCGTTTCAGAAAAAATAACTGAATTCAAGCTAGCGTATTTTGATGCTTCTCATGCCAAAGATGTCGCCGAAAACCGCATTTCTGAATTCACTTTTCATCACGAAGGAAATCTTGAAGTGACGACCACAGGACCCGTAAATAAATATCAGCAACGACTCGATTTTGCCCAACACGATTTCGTATTTATCAATGGTAACCACTACCGCGGTGTCCAGCAAGCTTTGATTTTAGATACGGCTAAAGAATCTTCAGTACTTAAAAGGTTGGAACAATTGGATAATATTCAATTTGTAATTCGATTGAATGATGAGAGTCAGTATTTTGATTTCTTAGTGGAAAAATATCCGAATATCAAAGAGCTGCCTAGTTATGATTTTGAAGATATTGATGCTATCGCCAATCATTTTAAATCTTTAATTGAAAAGGAGATTCCAGGGATTAAAGGATTGGTGCTAACCGGAGGAAAAAGTACCCGAATGGGGACAGATAAATCGGAGTTGCATTATTACAACAAACCGCAAAAGAATGTTGCTAAGCAGTTATTGGAGAACAACGGAATAACCACCTATTTTTCGGTACAACAATCCTCTGATTATGATAATGAAATTCACGACACTTTCCTAAATTTAGGTCCGTTTGGCGGAATTTGTTCTGCATTTCAGCAGGATCCAAATTCGGCATGGTTCGTTTTAGCGACTGATGTTCCTTTTGTAGATAATGACCTTGTAATAGAGCTATTATCGAAACGAAATCCGTCGAAAGCGGCTACAGCCATTAAGGGAAAAGGGAAAGAGTTTGTAGAACCATTAATTACGATTTACGAACCTAAGGCGTATCCAATTTTACTTCAGTATTTAGCTCAAGGATATTCTTGTCCAAGAAAAATGCTGATCAATTCGGATGTTGAAATTGTAGAAGTGGATGATGCGTTAATCCGAAATGTAAATACCCCCGAAGAATACGAATCTGCATTGAATGAAATTCGAGAAAACACCAAAATCATATAATCAACTCTTTAAACGTCAGATTACTTTGGCGGAGATTGGGGAAGAAGGTCAGCAAAAGTTGCAAGATGCTTCTGTGGTTGTTGTC
>JALQZD010000117.1 GCA_023258495.1 Polaribacter sp. | reverse complement strand
CAACCACGGTGTAAGCCATAGCACCGTTTTCTTCCAACGATTTTACTACTTGCTTAACGGTTGATTCTTTCTGACCGCAGGCAACATATATACAATAGACAGGATTTCCTGCTTCGTAGAATTCTTTTTGATTGATGATGGTATCGATTGCAATCGCAGTTTTACCTGTCTGACGGTCGCCAATGATTAGCTCACGCTGACCTCTTCCGATTGGAATCATTGCATCAATTGATTTGATACCAGTTTGTAAAGGCTCAGTAACAGGTTCTCTATAAATTACCCCTGGTGCTTTACGCTCTAATGGCATTTCAAAAGTTTCACCTTTGATTGGACCTTGTCCGTCGATTGGGTTACCTAAAGTATCCAATACACGACCTACAACACCCTCTCCAGCTTTAAGTGAAGCAATTCTTTCTGTTCTTTTTACAGTAGAACCTTCTTTAATCGAAGTTGAAGAACCTAAAAGTACAACCCCAACGTTGTCTTCTTCTAAGTTCAATACAATTCCTTCTAAACCATTGTTAAATTCAACAAGTTCTCCATATTGTACGTTAGATAAGCCGTAAACACGAGCAATACCATCACCTACTTGTAGAACGGTTCCTACTTCATTTAATGTCGCTTTCGCTTCAAAATTTGTTAATTGATCCTTTAAAATTGCTGATACTTCAGCTGGTTTTATTGTTGCCATTTATTTAGTGTATTAATAATTAGAAATAGCGCTACTATTTAATTTCTATTTATTGTATTATAATTTGGATACATAATCCTGATTATCAAATTCTTTTCGCAATTGATTTAAATGATTTGCAATACTTGCATCGTACTGAACATCACCTACTCTTAAAATAAATCCACCTAAAATCTCTGGATCTACTTCGTTTACCAAGTTGGCTTTATCACCCGTTAAATCAACAATCTTTTTTAACACCTGCTTTTCTAATGTCTCTGTGATTGGAACTGCAGTGGTTACTTTTGCCTCTAAAATATGCTTGTCAAAATCGTAAATGATGGCATATTTCTTAGCAATTGCTTTTAATAAACCAATACGTTTATTCTCTTCTAGCAATTGAAATAATCCAAGTGAAATGTTGTTAATCTTCTTCCCAAACAAAGCATTTAAAACCTCAATCTTGTTTGAAGACTTAATCACCGGACTATTTAACATCGCTTCTAAATCTTTGTTCTCTGAAATAGTCTGAAGAATTAATAACATATCTTCATTAACAGAAGTCTCAGATGTAGACTCTTTTGCTAAATTAAGAATAGCCTTGGCATATCGTAAAGCTGCTCTTGTATCGTTCATACTCTTAGTTTAACGTAACGTCTTTTAAGATTTCCTCTACGTGTTTTAACTGATCTTCCTTAGAAGTCAACTCTTTCTTAATTACGGACTCGGCAATGCTAATTGATAAATCTGCAACATTCTTTTTCAACTCTGCAATAGCGGCTTGCTTTTCTTGAGCAATAGCAGCCTGAGCATTTTCAATTAATGTCTGGGTTACTTCTTTTGCATCATCTTTTGCATCTGCAAGCATTTTATCACGCATTTCTCGTGCTTCCTTCATCAATTGATCTCTTTCTGCAACAGCTTCTTTTAATAATTTCTTATTATCTGCCTGAAGGTTTTGCATTTCCTTCTTTGCATTTTCAGCAGCTGCTAAAGCATCTTCGATACCAGATTCTCTTTCATTTAAAGAAGTTAAAATTGGTTTCCAGGCAAACTTCACCATCAATCCAATTAATGCTAAAAATAAAATCGCCTGAACAATAAATAACCCTGGTGAAAAATCGTTTAATAAAGTTTCCATCTATCTAATTGTAATTTTTTCTGTTTAATTTTTTTAAAAGTAGGCTCTAAAACCAACCGTTGTAGAGCACTACTTTTTTAGTTTTCGTTTGGATTATTTTCCTAAGAATAATGCACCAAATGCTAAACCTTCTAATAATGCAGCGATAATGATCATCGCAGTTTGGATTTTACCATAAGCCTCTGGCTGACGAGCAATACCTTCCATTGCTTTTCCACCAATTTGACCTAATCCGATCCCTGCTCCGATTACGATTAAACCTGCTCCAATTAAATTATACATAATACTTGTATTTATAAAAATTAAACAATTCTATTTAATGTGCATGATCATCTACAGCCATACCGATAAACAATGCTGAAAGCATTGTAAAGATATAAGCCTGTAAGAATGCTACTAGCACTTCTATTAATGTGATAAAAAATGATAACACCAATGACAATCCTGTTGCACCCACAACTCCTAAAGAATTTTTCAAGGTAAACATGATGGCGATCAAACTCATTACAACAATGTGCCCTGCTGAAATATTCGCAAACAAACGGACAAGTAATGAGAATGGCTTAATTAAAAAGGCTCCCGCCAATTCGATTACCGCCAATACTGGACGAATCAATACAGGTACTCCTGGCATCCAGATCATATGCATCCAGTATCCTTTTGTTCCGCTTACTGTATAAATGATTAACGTGAAAATTGCCAAACACGCCGTTACAGCTAACTGACCAGTTACGTTAAATCCTAATGGTGTTAATCCTAATAAATTCAATACCCAAATAAATAAGAACACAGTCAATAAATAACCCGTAAATCTTCTGTAATGTTTATCTCC